>CANPYN010000026.1 GCA_947588635.1 uncultured Clostridia bacterium | reverse complement strand
TTTTCCTTCTTTCCGCACATAAAAATTCAGTGCATAAATTTATTTTAAAATTTACACACTGAATTATACACTATCCTTTGCTATACTAGTGTGTAAACTTAATTAAATGCTTATTTTATTATATTAATCTCATTATGCTTTAGCTAGATTTTCATCTTTTTTTTCTATTTGTTCAATATTGTTTTTATTTGATGGTTGTTTTACAAATATTGCTCTGAAAATTACTCTTGTTAGTGGCTGAATAAAAAATAATTGTGAAAGTAATGCAAATGGAAAATTTAATACAACTTTCTGTAACCAAAAGGGAATAAAGTTAATCATTAAATTTTCAAATGAACCACCGTAAATTCCTACAGCAATTATTCCATCATATATAATTGTTGCTAAAAAACTCATTATTGGACACATTATACAAACTGTTGCACAAATAATTGCAGTTTCTACTATCATTGGATCATTGCATTTAGGATTTATTGCTTTTAATCCTAATTTAACAGATAAAGGACTTCCAATAAAAATTTCGCATATATATGCTAAAACAAATTCAATAGGAATAAATATCCATGATTTTTTAATAACATCTACTGAAAAACCTCCTGCTTCGTATGATGAACAATAAAATACAAAACATGGTACTGTTATTGTAACTGTTATTAGTGCAAACATTAATTTTTGAAAACGTGTTTGTGGCATTTTATTTTCTCCTTTCTTTTATTTTTGCAAAAAAAATACACATGTATAAAAAATCTTATTCAGTAATAGTTAAGTACCGTAATCAGATTTACGAGCTTTTAAGCTCAACATGTGTCGTTTTCTATTAAATTACTATAAAATAATACAATAAATTTAATTAAAAAGTCAAGGGTAAATTTTATTTTTGTATGGATTATTTTGAAAATATATAAATAATTTTTAACTTATATAAAAGCAAGGGGAAATTTAGAGAGAATATTTATATCAAGATGGAGAAAATGTATAAATATATTGGATAGAATTGTAAGTGAAAGTGAAGATTACTTTGTATATGCTTAATTTTGAAAATAATATAATTATATTGAATCATTAAAATATAAAAAAATAATATATATTGTATAGAGGTGATTACTTTGGAATCTAAGATAGAGGAACTTTATACAAAAGATGGTAAGGAATTATTTGATTTAATTCAAGAATGGATAAATGAAAATAATTCTTTTTTATATAGCAAAATAAAAAATGTAAATAAGTAGTTAGTTATATAACTTAAGATAGGAGGCATAGAATGTATGAGTTATATAATGACTATTCCAATATATTAAATGAAAAAGTATGGAAAGTAGCAATATATGCGAGATTATCAAGAGAGGATGAAAAAGATACTAACTATAAAGGACAATCAGAAAGTATTGAAAATCAAATAAATTATTTAAAATCAATTATAAAAGAAAAAAACTGGTCTTTATCAGAGATGTATATAGATGATGGTTATACTGGAACAAATTTTGATAGACCAAATTTTCAAAGAATGATTCAAGACATAGAACTTAAAAAAATAAATTTAGTTATAACTAAAGATTTATCAAGACTAGGAAGAGATTACATAGAAACTGGTAGATATGTAGAAAAATACTTTCCGTCAAAAAATGTACGATACATTGCAGTTAATGATAATATCGATACATTTGATAAAAGAAATTCTAATAATGATATAACACCTTTCAAATCTGTTATTAATGATATGTATGCAAAAGATATATCGGGAAAAGTAAGAAGTAGTATTCTTACAAAAGCAACAGAAGGCGAATGTATAAAAGCATTTTTGCCTTATGGATATAAAAAGAATATATATGACAAAAATAAAATATTAATAGATGAAAATGTTGCTGATAATGTAGTATTAATTTTTAACTTATATAAAAATGGAAAAAGTAAAACACAAATTGCTAATTATCTTAATGAATTAGGATTAAAAACGCCTTTGAAGTATAAATATGAAACTACTAATTATTATAATCCGAATAAAACAGATACATTCAGATGGAGTAGTACAATGATTAACAAGATATTAAGAGATAGAATATATGTTGGAGATTTAGTACAGTTAAAATATACAAAAATAAATTATAAAATTAAAAAAATGATTAAAGTACCAAAAGAACAGCATGTTATTGCGTTAAACCACCATCCAGCGATTATAGAAAGAAGTGTTTTTGAAACAGTACAAGAAATGTTGGATAAGAAAACAAATGAATGGAATTATTCAGGAATGAAGAAACATTTATTATCAGGATTGGTATTTTGTCAATGTGGAAATAGGATAACATACAATAAAAATCATGGGAAATATTTTAGATGTATATGTTCAAGTTATAAAAAATATGGAAATAAGTTTTGTAATAATGTACATCTGAGAGAAGATGAGTTAATTAAACTAGTGACAGGTTCATTAAAAAACAATATATCTAAATACATGAATATAGATAAATTAAGCTATGCAATGGAAAATTTAGATTTAGAATGTAAAAAAAATATGTCTAAATTAAATAAGAAAAATGAAGAATTAAATAAAATTATAAGTAATTTATATGAGGATAGATTATCTGGAATTATATCACAAGATACTTTTAATGATTTATTAAAAAATTATGAATTTCAGAAAAATGAATGTAGAAAAAAAATAGATTTATTAAAAAAAGAGGATTTTGATACGTTATGTGAAAAGAGTAAAAACATAGATAATTTAAAACAAACTATGCAAGAATTATTAAAATTTGATACTATAAACGAAGAAAATAAGAGCATTGTATTTAAACTAATTGATAAAATAATTATACATGACAGAGATATTAGTATAAAATATAAATTTAAAATACCAGCATAAGATAAAAATATATAAAAAATGAGTTATAATTCTCTAAAATGAACGGTGGGTGGCCATGGGAAAGGGGGAATTATTAATGTGGACCTATAATAAGGTATTAGAATATCCAATAAATATAAAATGTCCAAATCCAAGACTTGCAAAATTTATAATATCACAATATGGTGGACCTGATGGAGAACTTGCAGCATCACTTAGATATTTATCACAAAGATTTGGAATGCCGGATCAAAAGTCAAAAGCTATATTAAATGATATAGGCACAGAAGAATTAGCCCATTTAGAAATGGTAGGAACTATAGTTCATCAATTAACAGATGGAGTAGATGCAGAAACATTGGAAAAAGCAGGATTAGGAGCATATTATACAGATCATGGTGTAGGAGTTTACCCTCAAGCAGCAGCAGGATGGCCATGGAACGCAGCAACAATAGCTGTAAAAGGTGATCCAATTGCAGATTTACAAGAAGATTTAGCAGCAGAACAAAAGGCTAGAGCAACTTATGAAAAATTAATAGACTTATGCAAGGATGACCAAGATGTTATTGACCCACTTCGTTTCTTAAGAGAAAGGGAAGTAGTTCACTTCCAAAGATTTGGAGAAGCATTACGTGGAGTACAAGATAAACTTGCAGAAAAGAAATTTTATATGAACAACAATAATAATATGAATTGTAGATAAATAAAAATCTTCGGCTATTTCAAGATAACCGAAGATTTTTTTTACATTATACTTCTTATTTTTTCTATAATCATATTTAAAGCTACTTCATTATGTCCGCCCTCTGGGACAATAATGTCTGCAAATTTTTTACTTGGTTCTACAAATTGCTCATGCATTGGTTTTACAGTTGTACAATATTGAGATACAACTGAATTTAATGTACGGCCTCTTTGCTCAACGTCACGTAGCAATCTTCTTATAAATCTAATATCTGCATCAGTATCAACAAATATTTTAATATCCATCATGTCTCTTAATTCTTTGTTTTCAAATATTAATATACCATCTAAAATAATTACTTTTTTAGGAACAACTTCCACTGTTTCTGATAACCTTTTATGCTCAACAAATGAGTATTCAGGTCTTTGTATGGCATGTCCTTTTTTTAATTCTTTTAAATGTTCAATTAATAAACTAGTTTCAATAGAATCTGGATGATCATAATTTAATTTTGTCCTTTCTTCAAAAGGAATATCAGGATGATTTTTATAATAAAAATCATGTGAGATCATAGTGATATCATTTTCAAATTCTTTTCTTATGTTTTCAGCAAGAGTACTTTTACCGAGAACCAGTACCACCTGCTATACCAATTATAATAGGATTTAAATCCATATCAGCTTACCTCCAAATTATACTATATATATTTTAAGATAATATTTAAACAAATGCAAGAAAAACTGACATAATATGATAAAATAATTAGAGTTGCAATTGTTATTAAATAGAAATATAATAAATAAAAAGAAGGTGAAGGATAATGATATTAGTCGGAAAAATAAAAAGTGGACTTGGAGAGGCAAGTTTTTGGATGAAAAAAGCAGAAGAAGCTTTTTATAAAAAAACAGGAATAAAAATGTTTTATGGCACATTAAATGTTGAACTTGATAATGAGTATATATTGAAAGAGAATATAAATGTATTACATAAAGACGAATACAATGGAATGCAGGATGTATATATACAAGAATGTGAAGTCTTAGGGCATAAATCGTATATAATAAGAACAGATAAGAATATGTCAAAATTCGGTGACCATCCATTGAATTTATTAGAAATAATATCAGATGTTAATTTTAGAGAAAAATACAATTTAAAAGATGGGGATGAAATTCAAATTATAATTAAATAAGATGTTATTTAGAAATTAGAAATATATGTTGAAGCCATATGAAACAAATTAATTTATTTAACCTAGAACTTATAATCTCTAGTTTCTAAATAACATTTTATATTTTTTTAGTTCTAATTTTTTTAAACTAGCATATATATATTAAAAGGACAGTTACATACAAGGAGAAAAATATGCTAATTTCTGATTTACTTACATATTTCCCAGAAGAAATTTATAGAATTATTGGAGATTATTTTAAAGAAGATACAGAAGAAAAAAATAAAACTATTGAAGAAATACGTCTAAGAGCGGACAGGCCTTTAATATTAAAATTTAATAAAAAAGAGATTGCATTTAAAATAAATGTGACTCAAGAAATGATTTTACAGACTTTACAAAAAGTTTGTGATAATTCTATCTACTCATTTCAAAATCAAATTAGAGAAGGTTTTATTACAATAAAAGGTGGCCATAGAATAGGAATTACAGGTAATTGTGTCGTAGAAGAAGACAAAGTATCTAATATTAATTACATATCGAGCCTTAATTTCAGAGTAGCAAAAGAGGTTAAAGGATGTAGTAATAAATTATTAAAGTATGTTTTAGATTTAGAAAACAACAGCATTTATACAACACTTATTGTATCACCGCCAGGAGTTCGGAAAAACAACAATTTTAAGAGATTTAATCCGAAAAATTAGTACAGGCATAGAGAAGTTGAATTTTCATGGAATAAATGTTGGATTAGTTGATGAAAGAGGAGAACTTGCTGCTATGTACAGAGGAATTCCACAAAATGATATTGGACTGAGAACAGATGTATTAGATAATATTCCAAAAGCAATAGGAATGAGAATGCTTATAAGATCTATGGCTCCAAAAGTAATTTCAGCAGATGAAATTGGAAACAATGATGAAATAGAGCCGATAAATTATGCAATATGTTCAGGAATAAAAGGAATATTTACTGCTCATGGCGCAAGTCTTGAGGAAATATCAATTAATCCAACATTAAAAACTTTGTTAAATTTACATGTTTTTGAAAGAATAGTTTTTTTAGAAGATAAAAAAAGAAAAGGAGAAATAGTAAATGTATACACATTAAGTAAAAAAACATCAGAATATTCAATTATGGATTAAATGAAAGGATTGAGATTTTATGTTAGCAATTAAAATTATAATTTATTCGTTTATATTTTTATCAAGTTCACTAATAGGAATACTAATTTCTAAAAAATATTCTAATAGAGTAAATGAACTAAAAGAATTTAAAAATGCTTTAAATATTTTTAAAACTAAAATTAGGTATACATATGAGCCAATCCCTGAAATCTTTTCTGAAATATCAGAAAGCATAAATTCTAATATAGGAAATGTATTTAAAAATGCAGCAAAAAAAATGGAAATATGCACAGCAGGAGAAGCATGGGATATGGCATTAAAATTAGATGATTTAAATATAGATGAAGAAGATAGAACTGTATTAAAAAATTTAAGTAAATTATTGGGAAAGACTGATTTAGAAGGACAACTTAGTCAAATAGAATATACAACCGATTTTTTAGATAAACAAATAAAAAAAGCAGAAATACAAAAGGATAAAAACGAAAAAATGTATAGAACACTCGGAATGATACTTGGAATGGTAATAGTAATAATACTTGTTTAAAGGAGATTAGCAATGAATATAGATTTATTATTTAAAATAGCAGCAATTGGAATATTGGTTGCTGTCTTACATCAAGTTTTAGTAAGAGCTGGAAGAGAAGACCAAGCAATGATGACAACACTTGCAGGACTAGTTATAGTTCTCACAATGGTTATAAAAGAAATAAGCACATTATTTAATACGGTAAGGACTATATTTGGATTATAAAATTAAATCCCTTCTTTTTTTCTTTTTTTGGACGGACTAGATTTAGTCTTTTTTCAAAAAAAGACTAAATCTAGTCCGTCCAAAAAAAGAAAAAAAAGGAAAAGTAATTAAACAGAAAGGTGAAGTCTACTTTGGATATAGTAAAAATAATAGGTGTGGGATTAACTGCTCTTATAGTGATTATTATATTAAAACAATATAAACCTGAGTTTGCAGTGTATGTTTCAATTATTGCTGGAGTAATTATATTAGTTATGATGATGGACAAGCTAGCGGCAGTGGTTAATCTTCTAACTAATCTTACAAATAAGACGGGGACTGGCAATGCTTTTTTAAAGATTTTATTGAAAATTACTGGTGTTGCAATACTTACAGAATTTGCAGTTAGCATTTGTAAAGATGCAGGAGAGACTGCTATTGCAAGTAAGATTGATTTGGGTGGAAAAATAATTATTATTAGTATATCAATTCCAATAATAACTGCGTTGTTAGAATTAATTATAAATATATTACCATAGACAATAAAAATTAATAGTGGATTGTTAATGTATGAAAAATTGCATTTATGCAATTTTCTTCCTAAATTATTCATTATTCATTCTTCACTATTCACTGTGAGTGGTTACAGTCACAAATTACAATTTATTTAGGAGAAGAAATGATAAAAAAAATAATAGTAATATTTGTTTTAATATGCTTACTTTTTTTTACGAATTCATATTCAACAGATGAAATTATTTCATCACAAATGGATTCATTAAATTTATCTTCATTTATGGATGAAGGGGAAAAGTATACAGAGGAAATTTTTCCAGATATGGATTTGCATGATTTTTTGAATTCAGCAATTAAAGGTAATATAGATAATAAGGGAATATACAAAGGAATTTTATCTTTATTTGGAGATGAAATTGTTTCGAGCATTTCACTTTTAGGAAGTATTTTGATAATTATTATAATACATAGCCTACTAAAAAATTTTACAGACAACTTAAATAATAGTAAGGGTATAGGGCAAATAGCTTATTATGTTGAATATATTTTGATTGTTACTTTAGTAATGTCTAATTTTTCAAATATTATAAGTATGATAAGAGATTCAATAGCTAATTTAGTGGGATTTGTAAATTCTCTTGTTCCAATTTTACTTGCATTGATGTTAGCTACACGGAAGTGTTACATCTGTAGCTTTAATACAACCAATAATTATATTTGCAGTTATATTTATTGCAAATACAATAACATTATTTATTTTACCACTTACTCTAATTGCAACAGCATTGGGAATAATATCAAATTTATCTGATAAAGTACAAATAGGTAAATTATCTAAATTTTTAAAATCTGGTATTACTTGGTTATTAGGTATAGTAATAACTATATTTGTAAGTATATTGTCATTAGAGGGAGGTTTAACTAGTAATATAGATGGACTGGCAGCAAAAGGAATAAAAGCTGCATCAGGATTTATTCCAGTAGTTGGTAAAGCGTTGGGAGAATCTGTGGATATGGTAATTCGGTTCAACATCTATTCTTAAGAATTCTATTGGAATTGTTGGGATGTTTGTAATAATTGGAATATGTGCTATGCCTATAATAAAATTAGCAATACTTACAATTACATATCATTTCGCATCTGCAATATGCGAGCCATTGGCCGATAAAAAAATAGTATCTTTATTAGAGCAAATGGGAGGAACATTTAAAGTATTACTTGGAATAATGTTTTTTGTTGCTGTTTTACTTATTATTGGACTAGCAATATGTATGAAAATATCTAATAATGGTATGATGTATAGGTAGGTGTATAACTTGATAAGCTTTATAAATTCATGGGCACAGGGAATAATATTTGCAGTTATAATTGCTACATTAATTGAAATAATTTTACCAGAAGGAAATAATAAAAAATATGTAAAGACAATTATAGGAATATATATATTGTTTATAATGATTTATCCACTAATATCAAAATTGTATAAGAAAAAAATAAATATTCAATCTATTATAGACAATACGACTAGTCAAATAAATAAGTATGAAATGAGTAATGAAATAGCAATAGAAACAAGTGCATATATAGAAGATACATATAAAAAAAAGATAGAAGAAGATTTAAATACGAAATTAAACGAAAAAGGATATGAGATGAATTCAGTAAACATATATATAAATACAGAAAATGAAGAAACATATGGCCAAATTAATAGACTAGATATTCAAATATCTAAATCAGAAATTCTAAAAGAGGATAATGAAAATAATATTAATACAGTTAATAAAATAGAAAATGTTAATATAAAAATTTCCAATGATATTAAAGAAAATAAAGTGCAAGAAGAAAATATATCGCAAGAAGAAATAGATAGTTTGAAAGATTATGTATGCACAACTTATGGTGTGGAAAAGGATAAAATATTTATTAATGAGTAGGTGATATAGAGTGTTAATAGATAAGTTACAGGTTTTAAAAGACAAATTTAAAAAAAATACGGAAGGAAATAGTAAAAGAAAAATTGAAAATTTGGTAGTTTTTTTGATTTTACTAATAATAACAGTAATTGCTATAAATACAATATGGGGAAATGGCAAAGAAAAAGTGAACCAGGAAAATACAAATAATTCCTATAAGCAATTAGCAGATAATACAAATAATAGTAATAATAAAGAATTAAATGAATATAATTTAGAGCAAAGCCTTGAGGACATACTATCAAAAATATCGGGTGTAGGAAAAGTAAAAGTACTGGTTACATATTCAGAGACTAGCGAAGTTGTTGCAATGTATAATGAAAAATATACATCTAATAATACAGAAGAGACAGATACTAATGGTGGTACAAGAAAAATTGAAGAAACAGATACAAATAAAGAGATAATATTTGAAGATAAGGATGGAGAAAAAACTCCTGTAACACAAAAGGTTGTGATGCCTAAAATAGAAGGGGCCATTATTACAGCAGAAGGAGCAGAAAATATAAATACAAAAACAAATATAATACAAGCTGTTTCAGCTGCAACAGGACTTGCTACATATAGAATTCAGGTATTTGAAATGTCTACTTAGACTGATTAAGAGTAAAAATTATATGAGGAGGAGTTTATGAAAATTTTAAAAAGAAATCAGTTAATTGTTTTAGTTGTTTCATTAATGTTAATAACAGCAGGATATTTAAATTTTACTACTAAACAAGAAAATGTACAAACAAGTACGATTGCAGATAGAGATGATACAACTATTGGAGATGCACAACTTGTAAGCACTATTCCAAATGAAAATGAGCAAAATATGATAGAAAATCTTTTAAGTGAAGATACAAATTCAAATGATTCAGAAAATGTAATAAATAATAGTGAAGCACCAACAAGTAGTATAGTAGAAGAAAATGAAAATAATGATGAAAATGAAAAAGAGGATTTTTATTTTACAACGTCAAAATTAGAAAGAAATACAATGTATTCTGAACTTTTAGAAACATATCAAGAAATGTATAATGATACAAATGCAAGTAGCGAACAGAAATCAGAAGCTTTAGAAAAAATAAATGATATTAATAATAAAAAAAATGCAATAATGATTGCAGAAAATTTAATAATAGCAAAAGACTTTGAAGATGCAGTTATATTTGTAAATGAGGATAGTGTAAGTGTTATAGTAAAAACTGAAGAATTAAAAGAAGAACAGGTTGCTCAAGTACAAAATATAGTGTCAAGAGAACTAAATATAGGTGCAGAAAAAATACATATTAGCAACAAATAGATACAATATAATTAACAAAATCATATAATATATAAATTGGTTGTTTGTATTATGAAATTTGTTTTTAGCAAATGTTATAACAATTGCAAAAGAAAAATAATTAAACAAACTTGAAAATACCATTTAATTAATAATTTAAGGTGATTTTGTTATGAAACAATTATACCAAGATGCAAAAAATATTATGCTTAAAGATCCGGCTGCAAGAAATATTTTTGAGGTAATTATTTTATATCCAGGTTTTCATATTCTTGTATTTCATAAAATAGCCCATTTTTTATACCGACACAAACTATTTTTTATTGCAAGACTAATTTCTCAAATTGGTAGATTTTTTACAGGAATAGAGATTCATCCAGGTGCAAAAATAGGTAAAAGATTATTTATTGATCATGGAATGGGAATAGTTATAGGAGAAACAGCGGAAATTGGAAATGATTGTACAATATATCATGGAGCGACACTTGGGCGGAACAGGTAAAAATAAAAATAAAAGACATCCTACAGTAGGAAATAATGTAATGATAGGTGCAGGTTCTAAACTACTTGGGCCTATAAAAATAGGAAATAATGTAAAAATAGGAGCAGGTGCAGTTGTATTACATAATATAGAAGAAAACTCAACAGCTGTAGGAGTACCTAGTGATAGAATTATAAAAAGAGATAAAAATATGTAAAATTAGTTTCCCTTATTTAAGGAAGACTGATTTGTTAAATAAAAAGTCTCAGATTTTAATGTAACACTTTTGTTTCTGGATTTAAATAAAAATATTTACAAATAACTTGTAAATATTTTTTTTATTGATATAATAATATAAAAGTTGTTTAGGAGGAAAATATGGTTAAGAAAGTTGCAATTATTACAAATGGTGGAGATTGTCCAGGATTAAATGCAGTAATACGTGCAATTGTTAAAACTGCTGAAACTCATGGAGTAGAATGCTATGGATATATTGAGGGTTATAAAGGACTTTTAGAAAACAATTATATAAAACTGGAATCAAATGGTTCAGCATCAGGATTACTTCACAGAGGTGGAACGATTATAGGAGCATCAAACAGTACAAATTTATTTAATTATCCAGTAGAAGAAAATGGAGAGATAGTATATAAAGATTTATCATATAAGGCTGTAGAAAATGTAAAACAAGCAGGATTTGATTGCATATTTACATTAGGAGGAGATGGAACACAAAAATCTGCAAGAGATTTTACATTAAGAGGTTTAAATATAATAGGAGTACCAAAAACAATAGATAACGATGTTGCACATTCGGAAATAACATTTGGATATAATACAGCAGTATCTGTTGCAACAGAAGCTTTAGATAGATTACATTCAACAGCAGAATCACATCATAGAATTATGACATTAGAAGTAATGGGCAGATATGCAGGATGGATAGCATTAGAATCTGCAATAGCAGGTGGGGCAGATGCTGCAATAATACCAGAAATACCATATGATATAAATAAAATAGTTGAAAAAGTTAATAAAAGAAAAAAAGAAGGAAAAAAATTTAGTATAATTGTTGTATCAGAAGGTGCAAAACCAAAAGATGGAGAAATGATTGTTAAGAAAACTTTAAATGATGGTAAAGGGTTAGATAATATAAGACTTGGAGGAATAGGAGAAAAATTATCAAAAGATTTAGAAGATTTAACTGGAATGGTATCTAGAAATACAGTTCTTGGTTATGTTCAAAGAGGTGGAACACCAACAGCTTTTGATAGGGTTCTTTCTACAAAATATGGTTCTAAAGCGATGGAACTTGCATTAGAAGGTAAATTTAATGTTTTAGTAACATTAAAAAATGGTAAATTAGATTCAGTACCACTAGAAGACGTAGTTGGAAACAATAAAGAAATAGGAGCTCGCTCACGGAGGAACGGAAAGTACAAATATTAAAAGAGTAACAATGGATGATGATTTAGTAAAAATAGCAAGAGATTTAGACATTTGTTTGGGAGATTAAGGAGAAATTATATGATTAACTTTAAAAAAGAAATAGCACAAAAAATTGCAAAAGTTACAAATTTAAATGAAAAAGAATTAGAAAAATATATAGAAGTACCACCAAATAGCGATTTAGGTGATTACGCTTTTCCATGCTTTAAACTTGCAAAAGACTTAAGAAAAGCACCACCTATGATTGCAAATGATATTAAAGAAAATATTGAAATAGATAAAAATATTATTGAAAGAATAGATGTTGTTGGTGGATATTTAAATATTTTTATAAATAAAGCAACATTGGTAGAAACTGTATTAGAGGAAATATCAAAATCCAATGAGAAATACGGTGCATCTAATATAGGAGAAGGTAAAACAGCTGTAATAGAGTATTCATCACCTAATATTGCAAAACCATTTCATATTGGACACTTACGTACAACTGTAATAGGCGGAGCTTTATATAAAATATACAATTTTTTAGGATATAAAACTATTGGAATAAATTATTTAGGAGATTGGGGATTACAATTCGGAAAAGTAATTGCTGGTATTTCTTTATGGAAAGATGAATATGATTTTGAAAATGATGAAATGGGTAGCATATTAAAAACATATATAAGATTTAACAAAGAAGAAAAGGAAAATCCAGAACTTACAGAAATGGCAAGGGACTATTTTAAAAAATTAGAAAATGGTGAACCAGAAATTGTAAAGCAATGGGAGCATATAAGGAAAATAAGTATAGATAATTATCAAAAAACATATAAACTTTTAAACTCAAAATTTGATTCATATAATGGAGAAGCATATTATAATGACAAAATGGAACCTATTGTAAAAGAATTAATAGAAAAAGGACTACTAAAAGAATCGCAAGGTGCAAAAGTGGTTGATTTAGAAGAATATGATATGCCACCATGTATAGTAATTACATCTGCAGGAACAACAATTTATGCAACTAGAGATTTAGCTGCACTAAAAGACAGAATAAACAAATATGATTTTGATAAATTAATTTATGTAGTAGGAAATGAACAACAATTACATTTCAAACAAGTTTTTAAGGTAATGGAGTTAATGGGATATGAAAAATATGTTGCAAGATGTACACATGTTCCATTTGGACTAGTAGTAGATAAAGAAGGAGAAAAAATTGGCTCAAGAAAAGGAAATTCTGTATTCTTAGAAGATATATTAAATGAAGCAATTGATAAAGTAAAAGATATTATAAATGAGAAGAATTCTGAACTACAAGATAAAGATGAAATAGCAAAGAAAATTGGAGTAGGAGCGATAATTTTTAATGACTTAGCAAATAGCAGAATAAAAGATGAAGTATTTGATTGGGATACGATACTTAATTTCCAAGGTGAAACTGGTCCATATATTCAATACATTTATGTAAGAACAAGAAGTATATTAAATAAAGCAGGATACACTCCAAAATTGAAAGAAATTGATTATAATATGCTAAAAGAAAAGGAAGCAATAGAAATATTAAAAATAATATATATGTTTAGTGAAACAATTCAAAATGCAGCAGATAAAAATGAACCATCGATACTTGCAAGGTATTTAATAGATTTAAGTCAAAGTTTTAGTAGCTTTTATAATGAACATAAAATAATAACAGATGATGAATCTATACAGAATGCTAGATTATATTTAACATATGCAGTAGGAACTGTGTTAAAAACAGGTGCAGAATTACTAGGTATGGAAATGCCTGAAAGAATGTAAAACTTAAATTTTATAAATAAAAAGGGAGGAAAGCCATGGAAGTAATCGAACTAAAACACCCACTAGTTGAACATAAATTAGCAATTTTAAGGGACAAGAATACAGGTACAAAAGAATTTAGAGAGTTAGTGTCTGAATTGTCTACAATGCTTTGCTATGAAGCAATGAAAGAAGCTGATATATATGAAACAGAAATTGAAACACCTATGACAAAAATGAAAGTAAAAAAAGTAAATGAAGATAATTATGTTTTTGTTCCGATTTTAAGAGCAGGAACAGGAATGCTTGATGGAATTATAAAATTAATTCCGAATGCAAAAATAGGACATGTAGGAATGTATAGAGATGAAAATACATTTAAACCAAATGTATATTATTTTAAGGTACCAAAAGATATAAGCAAAAAAGAAGTATTAGTATTGGATCCAATGCTTGCAACAGGTGGATCTGGAATAGATGCTATAAATTTATTAAAAGAAAAAGGCGTTAAGAAAATTAAGTTTGTATGTATAATTTCTGCACCAGAAGGAATTAAAAAAATGCAGGAAATACATCCAGATGTTCAAATATATACAGCATCAATAGATAAAAAATTAAATGAAAATGCTTACATAGTTCCGGGACTTGGAGATGCCGGGGATAGAATATTTGGAACGAAATAACAGATTTAGTGTTTTATATATTTTGAAAAAGTAAGTTTTTTATCATAATATTTGAAAACCTTGTTGTTACTCTACAAAAGCGAAATTGAGGTGTCAATAGACGTCACAAAAAAACAATAATAGTAATAAAATATATTAAAAATATTGCAATTTTACAATAAAACAATATATAATATAAAAGTAATTATACGAGGGGGAATTACTTTGAGAAAATATTTTGGAACAGATGGTATTAGAAGAATTGCTAATACAGAATTAACTCCAGAATTAGTATACAAAGTTGCAAAAGCAGGAGCTTATGTTTTAGCAAAACATTCTGAACACACGCCAACTATTCTGATAGGAAGAGATACAAGAATTTCTGGAACATTGATAGAAAGCGCTATGACAGCTGGATTTTTGAGCTATGGTGCTAATGTAAAATTATTAGGTGTTATGCCGACACCAGCAGTAGCATATTTAACAAAAAAAACAAAGGCAGATGCAGGCGTTGTTATATCAGCATCACATAATACGTTTGAATTCAATGGAGTAAAGTATTTTAGTAGTAAAGGCATGAAAATATCTGATGAGATGGAAGAAGAGATAGAAGCAGTTATGGATTCACGGCAAAATAGATGAATTAAATGCCATGCATCATAAAATAGGAATATCTGAAAATGCAACAGAGTTAATAGATGAATACATATATTTATTTAGAAAAATATTTGAAGATAATATACAAAATTATATAAAAGATGACTTCGTGGTTGGGTTAGATGTAGCAAATGGTGCTACATATAAAGTAGCAGAAGAAGTATTTAAAAAATTGGGAATAAAATATAAAATAATAAATAATAATCCTGATGGAATAAATATTAATGAAAACTGTGGTTCAACTCATTTAGAAGGGTTAAAGAAGTTTGTTGTAGATAATAAATTAAGTTTAGGAATTGCATATGATGGAGATGGAGATAGATGCCTTGCAATAGATGAAAATGGAAACGAAATTGATGGAGATATACTTCTTGCAGTATTTTCAACATATTTAAAAGAAAAGGAAAAATTAAATAACGATACTATAGTTACAACTGTTATGAGTAATTTTGGATTAAATAAATTTACTGAAAACAATGGCATACAATTAAAACAAACGAAAGTTGGAGATAGGTATGTGTTAGAAGAAATGATGAAAAATGGATATAATTTAGGTGGAGAACAATCAGGTCATATAATAATGCTTGATTATAATCCAACAGGAGATGGAATATTAACTTCTTTAATGTTAATACAAATTCTATTGGAAAAAAACATTCAACTTTCTAAGCTATGTGATATGATAAAAAAATATCCTCAAGTATTAATAAATGTAAAGGTAAATATTAATAAAAAGAATAATTATGAAAATGACGAAGATATAAATAAATATATAAAAGAATTAGAAAAAGAATTTTCAAATGAAGGAAGAGTCCTAGTAAGAGCATCAGGAACTGAGCCTTTAGTTAGAGTAATGATAGAAGGAAAAGATATAGATGTAATTACAACAAAAGCAAAAGAATTATCAGAAATAATAAAACAAAAATTAAATTAGATTATTATAAAATTAAATATAATAAAAAATGTACAAAGGAGGAATTTTAATGTTTATCATTGATGTAACAAATCCATTAACATTAATTTTGTTACTTTCAGCTACAGTATTATTAATATTTTTAGGACATGAAATAAAAAAACCTATTGCACCAGCAATATCTCTAGCAATATTTTTAATATTAGTTGTAATTCATAGTGTTCAACTTGTAATACTACCAGAAGCTGACTATGAAACATATCGTTCAGTATTATTAGGATGCTTAACAGTAGATTTAGTAATGATATTTGTGACCTTTTTCGGATATTTATGGATAGATGATATAGCTTGTAAGTTTTATAAAAGAAAAAGTATTGATAACAGTTTAGATTGGTTTTGGAAGCAAATCTAATACTAAAATATTTATTCAATTATAGTAATTTTAAGTAATTAAGCAAATAGCAGGTTTTACATATAAAACTTGCTATTTTAATATGATTATGATAAAATTTTAAATGTTTAAGTAAATAGCTATAGTGGCTATTACCTTTGAGATTTATTATTATTAGTGATAAACTCAAAGTGGACAACTAAAATCCCATTTATTATTGTAATTTATAGGGGTTTTATAAGATATTAGTTAGAGTAAATTAATTGCTCGAATGGAGGTTTTTATGAGTGAAAATGTTTTAATAGGTGGAGCATGGCCTTATGCAAATAATTCTTTACATTTGGGACATTTAGCTGGATTAATATCAGGCGATGTTTTAGCACGTTATCATAGATTAAAAGGAGATAATGTTTTATATGTATCAGGTACAGATTGCCATGGTACACCAATAACAGAAAGAGCAAAAAAAGAGGGAAGAACCGCAAAAGAAATAGCGGAACAATATCATGATGAATTTGTAAAAACATTTAACGCAATGAACTTTTCATATGATTTATATTCAAAAACAGAAACAGAATATCATTCAAAAAAAGTTCAAGAAATTTTTAAAAGATTATATGATAATGGATATATATATGAAAAAATAGAGCCTCAAGCATATTGCGAAAAATGCAATAAGTTTTTACAAGATAGAGAAATAAAAATAAAATGTCCAGAATGTGGAGAACTTACAAAAGCAGATCAATGCGAAACTTGTGGACATACTCCTTCAGTAGAAGATTTAAAGGATGGAATATGTTTGAATTGTGGTAGCAAAACAATAGAAAAAAACAATAAAAATTTATATTTTGCATTATCTAAATTTCAAGATATAATTCAATCAAATACAGATAAATGTAAAAACTTTTGGAGAATAAATGCAAGAAATGAAACAGAAAAATACTTAAAACAAGGATTAAAAGATAGAGCAGTAACCCGTGATTTGGATTGGGGAATAGAAATTCCTATACCAGGATATGAAGCAAAAAGAATGTATGTATGGATAGAGGCAGTTTTAGGGTATTTAACAGATACAATGAAACTATCTGAAGAAAATGGCTTTAATTGGGAAGACTATTGGAAAGAAGGACATAATAATAAAATATATATGTGTCATGGAAAAGATAATATAGTATTCCATAGTATAATATTTAATGGATTATTAGCAGGATTAGAAGATAATTTTAAATTAGTTGATGTAATAGTTTCAACAGAATACTTAAACATAAATGATGAAAAAATATCAAAAAGTAAAGGAAATGGAATAACAGCACTTGAAATGATTGAAAAATATAATTCTGATTCATTAAGATTCCATATAATAAATAATGGACCAGAAAAAAAGGATACAAACTTTACTTTGGAAGATTTTGAAAGAACACATAATAATGAAATATTAAATAAGTTTGGTAATTTAGTAAACAGAACTTTAAGATTTAAAGGATTAGATGTATTACCAAATGGAAAATTAGATGAAAATGCAAAAATAGAAATAGAAAAAACATATAAAGAAGTTGGAATTCTAATTGAAAATCTAGAGTTCAAGTCTGCAACAGATAGAATAATGGAACTAGTAGAATATGCTAATAAATATTATGATGAAAGACAGCCATGGATTCAAAAGAAAGAAGATATACAAGGATTTAATGATACAATATATACATGTAGTGTTATAATAGCTAATTTATCAAACTTATTTGAACCATTTATGCCAATGTCTTGTGAGAAAATAAGAAAATATTTAAACTTAAAAAATCCATCATGGAATACAACTAACATAGAAGAAAATATTGAACTAAAAGATATTGAACCATTATTTAATAGAATTTAATTATATAATTTTAAGGAGAAACAAATGGGAAAATTATTTGTAATAGATGGAACAGATGCAAGTGGTAAACAGACACAATTAAAGAAACTACAAGAAAGGTTACAACTAGAAAATATTGACTATAAATTGATTTCATTTCCTAATTATGATAGTCCATCATCTTCACTTGTAAAAATGTATTTATCAGGAGAATTCGGAGAAAATGCAAAAGATATAAGTCCATATGTTGCTTCGACATTTTTTGCAGTTGATAGATATGCAACTTTTAAAAAAGAATTGGAAAAATATTATAATGATGGTGGTATAATACTTGCTGATAGATACACAACAGCGAATATGGTTCACCAAGCAGGAAAAATAAAAAATAAAGAGGAAAGAGAAAAATTTTTAAACTGGCTTTGGAATTTTGAATTTGACTTATACAAATTACCGATTCCAACTAAAGTATTTTTCTTAAATATGCCACCAGAATATGCTTTTAAATTAATGGAAAAAAGAAAAAACAAGTTTACACATGAAGAACAAAAAGATATACATGAAAGAGATAAGAGCCATATCATAGATAGTTACAATGCTGCATGTGAAGTTGCCGATAAATATAATTGGATAAAAATAAATTGTATAAATGAGAATAAGATTAGAACAATAGATGAAATACATGAAGACATATATAAAGAAATTTGGAAGGAAATAAAAAATTAAGGTGGAAAAAATTGGCTTTTTTGGAGGTTGTTTTAATCCTCCAACAAATATACATATAAACATTGCAAATAATTTAGTAAAAGAAGGAAAAGTAGATAAAGTAGTTTTTGTTCCAGTTAATGATTACTATAAAAAGCTTGATTTAATAGAAGCAAAACATAGATATAACATGCTAAAAATAATTGTTAAAAAATATAAACACTTAGAAACTGATGATATTGAAATAAAAGAAAATAGAGAATTATTTGCTGTAGATGCATTTCAACTTATTGAGTATAGTTCTTATATTACCAAATATAACAAAGAGAATATATTTATGATTATGGGTTCTGACAATTTTAATAAAATGTCAACATGGAAAGATTATGATAAAATAAAAAATAAATATAACTATATTGTTATAAATAGAGATAAAAATGAGATTTCATCAACAGAAATAAGGAGTATGATAAAAAGCAATGATAGAAATGTGATGAAATATATACCAAAAGAAGTGTATGGATATATAATGAAAAATAATTTGTATAAATTGTAATTTGTTTAATTGTTTTTCTTTTGCAATTGTTATAACATTTTATATTAATATTTCTAACCTCACAGGCTGGCGCGGGATGTT
>CANPYN010000025.1 GCA_947588635.1 uncultured Clostridia bacterium | reverse complement strand
TCTTCCCATATTCTTATTAACTCTTCTAAATCAAGTATTTCTTTATCTGATATTTTTATTTCTTTTTCTTTAATTGTTTTTCCTAAAAGTTCTAATTTGTCTGTATTTAATTCTTCCGATGCTTCTATTATGAAAGAACCATAACGTGGTTTAAATAGACATTTTTCTGTTTTAAATTCAAATCCTATTTTATTACCAAAGCACATTTTACTTAAAGTATCTGCTATTCCATATTGTCTTATTGTAGCAACTGAAATTGCTTTTCCTTCTTTTATTAATTTATGTACTATTTCATAATTTTCTTTTAAATCCTCAAAATCTGGTATTAAATCTTCTGTATATTTAGTTTTTAAAATATATACTTTTGAACCTGATTTTTTAAATTCATTTGATACAACTTTATTAGTATCTACTACTCCTATACAGAAAGACGTAAGTGTTGGTGGTACATCCAATTCATTATATGAACCAGACATAGAGTCCTTTCCACCAATTGATGCAAGGCTCAATTTTTCTTGCACTAAATATGCTCCGAGAAGCGCTGCTAAAGGTTTACCCCATCTTGAAGGCTCATTTCTTAGTTTTTCAAAATATTCTTGAAATGTGAACCATGCTTTTTTATAGTCTCCTCCTACTGCTACGTATTTTGTAAGTGAATCAATTACTGCAAATACTGCACCATGAAATGGACTTATTTCTGAAAGATATGGATCATATCCAAATGACATTACTGTTCCTGAATTCGTATAGCCATTGACCGTCGGAATTCTTGCACACATTGCTTCAATTGGTGTTAATTGATATTTACCACCAAATGGCATAAGTACGGTTCCTGCACCTATTGTACTGTCAAATCTCTCTACTAACCCTTTTTGTGAACAACAATTTAAATTTGATATTATGTTTTTCCATATTTCTACTTTACTACAGTTTTCCCCGTTTGTTTTTATGCAATTTTTTGGGTCTCCCTTAGGTGCTACCCCTAGAGATTCAAAATAGTTTTCTAATCCTTCTGGTTTTTCAATTTTTGCGTTTGCTGTTTTAGTACTTCCATTTGTGTTTAAGAATTCTCTAGATAAATCTACTATTAAATTTCCTCTCCAGTACATCTTCATTCTTGCTTCTTTTGTTACTTTTGCTACTACTGTTGATTCTATGTTTTCGCTTGATGCAAGTTTTTGGAATGTTTCTATATCTTTTTCTTCGATTACTACTGCCATTCTTTCTTGTGATTCAGATATTGCAAGTTCCGTTCCATCTAATCCCTCATATTTTTTTGGAACTTTATCTAAATTTATCTCTAATCCATCAGCAAGCTCTCCAATTGCTACGGAAACACCACCTGCTCCAAAATCATTACATCTTTTTATTAGTTTTGTTACTTCTGGATTTCTAAATAGTCTTTGTATTTTTCTTTCCTCTGGTGCATTTCCTTTTTGTACTTCTGCTCCACAACTAGTTAGTGACTCTGAATTATGTGCTTTTGATGAACCTGTTGCTCCTCCACATCCATCTCTACCTGTTCTTCCACCAAGTAATACAACTACATCCCCTGGCTCTGGTACTTTTCTTACAACATTTTCTTTTGGTGCCGCGCCAACTAATGCTCCAATTTCCATCCTTTTTGCTACATAACCTGGATGATATATTTCTGCAACCTGACCAGTTGCAAGTCCAATTTGGTTTCCATAAGAACTGTATCCTCGTGCTGCTTCGTTTGTTAGTTTTCTTTGTGGTAATTTATTTGCCATTGTATCTTTTACATTAACTCTTGGGTCCCCACACCCTGTAACACGCATTGCTTGATATACATATACTCTTCCAGATAGTGGATCACGTATTGCCCCTCCTAAACAAGTTGCTGCTCCACCAAATGGCTCAATTTCTGTAGGGTGATTATGTGTTTCATTTTTGAACATTATTAAGTATTCTTCTGGTTTTCCATCTACTAAAATTTCTGCTTTAATACTACAAGCATTTATTTCTTCTGATTCATCTAAATCTTTAAGCATTCCTTTTTTCTTAAGTTCTTTTACTGCGATTGTTGCAATATCCATTAAACATATATCTTTTGCTTTTTTATTGTCATATACAAATTCCCTTGATTTTAAATACTCATCATACACACTTTTTGCTAAATCCCAGTTAATTTCTACTTTTTCGAGTTTACTTAAAAATGTTGTATGTCTACAATGATCTGACCAATATGTATCTATCATTTTCATTTCTGTCATTGATGGGTCTCTTTTTTCTACATCTCTAAAATACTTTTGGCAAAATTTTAAGTCTTCTAAATCCATTGCAAATCCATATTTTTCATAGAATTTTTTAGAATCTTCATCTGTCATATGTATAAAACCAGAAACAATTAATACATCGTCTGGCTCTTTTTGTTTTTCATTTAAGCTTTCTAATTTTTCTAAATTACATTCTCTTGAATCTACTGGGTTTATAATATATGATTTTATTTTTTCTACGTCTTCTTCACTTAAATTTCCTTTTAGAATATATATTTTTGCACTTTTTGCTATAGGTTTTGTTTTTTCTGTTAATATTTGAAGACATTCTGATAGCGAATTTGCTCTTTGATCAAATTGTCCTGGTAAAAATTCTACACCAAATACTTTGTCTTCTTTTTTAAATGGATACTCCTCTTCAAAACATAAGTCTACTTGGGGCTCTGAAAACACTGTGTTTTTTGCTTGTTTAAATACTTCTTCGCTTATGCCTTGAACATCATATCTATTTAATATTATAAGGTCTTTTAAATTACTTATTAAAAGATTTTCTTTTAAGTCTTTTAATAATCCTTTTGCTTCTACATCAAATCCTGATTTTTTTTGTACATAGATACGTTTTACCATATTTCTTCCTCCTTGCAAATAAATGAAAAACGTCGTTTTTGATTTGTTTCATTTCCGGTGAATTCAGGACAGTCCCAAAAATCCCCAAAATTGGTGATTTTTAGGGACAGTCCCTAGAATTCCCCTTACATTATTATTTCTTTGTTTCCTTCTATAACTTCTCCTATTTCGTATGCTTCTTCTCCTGCTTCTTTTAATATGTTTATTGCTTTTTCTACTTCGTTTGCTGGTACAATTACAGCCATTCCAATACCCATATTAAATGTATTGTACATATCTCTTTCAGGAATATTGCCCCTTGATTGGATTAATTTAAATATTTCTGGTACTTCATAAGAGTTCTTATCTATTTTTAGTGATATTCCTTCTCTTAACATCCTTGGCATGTTTTCATAGAACCCTCCTCCTGTTATATGAGATATTCCTTTTACTTTTACTTCTTCCAATAGTTTAAGTATTGGTTTTACATATATTTTTGTAGGCTTAAGTAAAGCTTCTCCAACCGTCATTCCTAATTCTTCTACATATTCGTTTAAAGTTTCTTTGTTTACATTAAATACTTTTCTAACAAGTGAAAATCCATTTGAGTGAACTCCTGATGACATAAGTCCTATTACTTTGTCTCCTACTTCTATTGTTTTATTATCAATTATTTTCTTTTTATCAACTATACCTACACAAAATCCTGCTAAATCGTATTCATCTTCTGGATAAAATCCTGGCATTTCTGCTGTTTCTCCACCTATTAAACTACAATTTGCTTTTTTGCAACCTTCCGCTACTCCTGCTACTATTGTTGCTACTTTTTCTGGTATATTTTTTCCTAAAGCCATATAGTCTAAAAAGAACATTGGGCTTGCGCCTGTACATATTACGTCATTTGCACACATTGCTACACAATCTTCTCCTATTGTGTCGTGCTTGTCCATTAAAAAAGCCAATTTTAGTTTTGTTCCTACTCCATCTGTTCCTGAAACTAAAATTGGTTCTTCCATTTGTTTAATTTGTGGTGCATAAAGTCCACCAAATCCACCTATATCTGATATAACTGCATTTGTATATGTTGCTTGAACAGCTTTTTTCATTAATTGTACTCCTTTGTATCCTGCTGTAACGTCTACTCCTGCGGCTTTATAACTTTCGCTAAAACTTTTTTCCATTTTTTCCTCCTATTTGTAAGGGCACATTTTTTCCCTCTAGATGTATTTATTATATTATATAACGACATTTTTTTCAATGGATTTTACTTATATTTTTTATTGTTTTATTGTATTAACAATAATTTTGAGCAAAGGCTAATAAACCAATAAAAAATGCATCTGTGATTACTGTCGGAGATGCGTTTTAACATCAAGCAATGGCAAACCACGTTTGTGGTTTGTCATTGCTATTTTTTAATATCATATATTTTCTTTCTATAAATACCTTTTTAGCATTTTTTTAGGGATTGAGGTTTTGATTTTACAAGGTTTAAGGGACAGCCTTAAATCACAAGTATTCCTCATAGATTGAGGCATGTCTTTACAAGGTTTGAGGGACACACCTCAGTCATGGGTATTCCTCATAGATTGAGGTATGTCCCTCGTTTTAATGGCAATTAGTGCTTTTGTTGAAATGCCTTGTTCTTCAAACATTTTCTCATGTTCGGTTTCGATGTTGTTTTCCCATATTGGGTTTGTATGTAAATCATACGTTCTGGAAATAATTTCAAACCCTTCTTGTTCAAAATATTTTATACTTGCATTGAATAAATTTTCGTCATCTGTTTTAAAATATATTTCTCCATCTTGCTTTAAAAATATTTTATATTTTTCCAGTTGCTTTGGGTGTGTTAATCTTTTTTATTGTGCCTTGGCTTTGGCCATGGATTACAAAAGTTAATATATATTCTATCTATTTTATCTTTTTCATTTAAAATATTTTGTATTATTTCTATTTCATATGCTGTTAAAAGTACATTGTCAATTTCTCTTTTTGCTTTTAGATATTCTTTTTCTATATTCCTTTTTGCTAAACCTAATACTTCACTCTTTATATCTATTCCTAAATAATTTATTTGAGGATTTTGTGAAGCTAGTTTTGCTATAAAGCTACCTTTACCACATCCAAGTTCTAAGTGCATAGGCTGTTTTGTTCTCTTAAATGTTTTATGCCATTTACCTATATTTTCTAGTGGATTATCTATAAAGAATTCACTTTCTGCAAGTTCAGTTCTTACCCATGGTTTCCTTCTCATTCTCATTTTTTGCATCCTCTTTTATTACTTTTTTACTCCATTTGTCAATATAATATCTACGTATAATTGATAAATTTGTAAACATTCTTCCTACAAATACAACTATTGCGGCTAAATAAATATCAACATTTAATTTGACTCCTAGCCATGTTAAAAGAATTGATAAAATTGCATTACCAAAGAATCCAGATATAAATATCTTTAAATCAAAATTTCCTTTTAGTACTGATGTTATTCCTCCAAACACTGAATCTAAAGCTGCAATTATTGCTATTGCTAGGTATCCAGAATATGTGTATGATATGTTTGGTGCATTTATTCCTATTAAGGCCCCTAATAGACATCCAATTATTATTGCTATTGCTATCATTAAAAATCCTCCTTTACATATTCAAAATTTAAATCGCCTGTATACTTGTTTATTAATATATTATCTTTTCTTTCTAATTTTACATCTTTTCCTTCTTCTAATTTTGTATCAATATAACCATATTGCTTTTTAGATAATCCACTTTCCAAATATGTAGGATTTCCTATTGCCTTTACCTCATAAGGAGATACTATCATTTCTTCTCCGTTTATTCTTATATATGTATCTCCAATATCTACTATATATGAATCATACACTATTCTTTGTCCATTTATTGAAATTGCTTCTGCTCCCGCTTCTTTTAATTCATTTAATAATTCTCTTAAATCTTCTGAAGTTATTTTTTGTTCTGCTGTATCTGTTAATGTTACAATTATTCCATTTCCTTTTACGTCATTTTTTCCTAATAAATTATTTTGTTGTTCTAATTCCTGTGTTAATAACTCTGAAGCTTTCTTATTTGAATCTATTGCTTCTTGATATTCTTTGATTTTACTATCTGTATCTGAAATTTGTTTTTTTAGTCCATCTATCTTTTGCTTAAAGCTACTAATTTCCGTACGTAATTCATCTTCTCTCATATTTTCTAGGGATGTAATATCTGTTTGATTAATTGTTTTAAATTGTACAAATATAACTGCTGTTAATATCAAGAAAACTATTCCTATTGTTATAGTTATGGTTACTTGCCCCTTTTTCAACTTGCATCACCTCTTGATAGATATTCATAATTATATACTCCTTCATACTTTGGTATACTTATATTTTCAGCTCTTTCTACTGTTACTTTTACTCCTTCATCTGCCATTAATTGCAAATATCCACCTGGTCTTGATAATGCAGGATCCATCCTTTCCGGGTATCCTATTGCTTTTATTTCTATTGGTACTCCAACCATTTTACCATTTATTCTTATTATATTTCCATCACAAAGTATTGAAGTAGTATTTACAATTCTTTGTCCATTTATTGATATAGCATCTGCTCCTGAATTAAATAATTCGTTTACTATATATAGTAAATCTTCTTCGTGTACTAAATATCCACTAATATTTACTACTTCCTGACTATCTATTTCTCTATTCTCATCTAGTTTTATTATTATACCTTGTCCCGAAACATCTGTTAGTCCTAAAAGTTTTTGATTGTTTTTTATTGTGGTATCATTTTGTGTATCATCTTTATTGTTATTTGCAGCTGTTTGTCTGGTTTCTTCTAGTTTTCTCTCTTTTTGTTCTAATTCTTTATATAAATTCTCATAATTTCCTTGTGCACTTAAGAGCTCATCTCTCAAACCACTATTATCCTTTAATGTAGTTCCTACTGTTTTAGTTGCAGATTCTATTGTTTTTATTTGTACAAATATAGCAATAGTTAAAACCATGCAAACTATTCCGCATAATTAATGCTATTTTATTTTTGTTCATGTATTCTCACCTCTAAACTTTCTCCTTAAACACTGCCTTCTTTCCATCCTCTTGAAAATATATTTCTCCTTTTTTTCCCTTTTCTGAACTCAATATTTTCTCTGCCATTTGTAATTTAATGTTTATATTCTTAATATCTCCTATATTTATTAATTTATTTTCTTTTGAGATTAATACTTTATATCCCATAGAGTTTGAAATATCAATTTCTGTAATAATATCTTCTAAACCACTATTTTTTGATGCTTCTATTATTTTATTAACATCTGATAGTTTGTTTAAATCATCAACTGTTAATCTGTTTCCAGCTTTTATTTCTTCATTAGAAGTTGAAAATCCAGTTATTATTGGAACTTTTAATGAATCTTGTGATATTTCTAATATATATCCTTGATTATCTATATATGCATAATCATTTTCACGCTTTAACATATATGCTGATTTTCTTTCTTGTATATCAAGTGTAATAGTTCCATTAATATTTCTTTTTATATTAACATTATCTATATATGCATTAGTTTTAATATTATCTCTTATTGTTCCATTCATGATTCTAAACATATTAGTATTTATCCTTAGTTTTGATAATTCTATAATTTCTTCCGAAGAAACTTTACTATTATTTATAACAACTATTTGCCTTATATTAAATATACTAGACATCATAAATAATACTATTGCTCCTATAAGTAAAATTATAATTGTAACCCATTTTAAAGCTTTAAAATTTCTTTTTTTATTAGTATTTTTCTTTTTTATTTCTTGTGCTTCCCTGTTATTCAAGCGTTTTTTAGTTGTCCTAGCAGCATTTTGTTTTGTTTTTTTATTTTTTATTTTTTTCGTATTGTTCGGCTTACGTTTAGTTGTCTTTTTCTCTTTTTCTGCTTTTTTTGGAGTTAATCCTATTATAATCTCATTATCTAAATTTATTATTTCATTTTTAGCATTTTGTTTTGTTTTATCTTTATTTTTTTTCTGTGGATTTTTAGTTTTATTTTGTCCTGTACTTTTCTTTTTAGTATTTTTATTTATATATAGTAAATCAACAGCTTGTCCCTTAGATTTTTTCATAGTTTTCTCCTTTTCTTAAAGGTTTGATTGGCAAATCTTAGCATACAAGGTTTGAGGGACACCCCTCGGCATACGATGTATTCCTCATAGATCGAGGAATTTCTACAAGGTTTGAGGGACACTCCTCGGCATACGATGCATTCCTCATAGATCGAGGAATGTCCCTCTTTTTATATTATAATACACTAATTTTTGCACCAAGTTTATTTAGTTTCTTGTCTAAGTTTTCATATCCTCTCAATATATATTCTATATTATTTATTCTTGTTTTTCCTTTTGCTGCTAATCCTGCTATTACAACTGCTGCACCGCCTCTTAAATCAGTAGCTTCTACTGTTGCACCACTTAATTTCCTTACACCTTTTACAATAGCAATCCTACCTTCTATATTAATTTTAGCTCCCATCCTTTTTAACTCATTTGTATATCTATATCTACTTTCAAATATATTTTCTACTATAACAGACGTTCCTTTGGCTGTACAAAGCATACTTGTAAATACAGATTGCATATCTGTTGGAAACCCTGGATATGGCATTGTTTTTATATCTATCGATTTTAGCTTTTTAGGTACATTTATAAAAAGGTTATTCTTACAAATATCAAATTTACAACCACACTCTTCCAATTTATTAATTATTGGTCCTATATGTTCTGGTACTACATTATTTAATTGTATTTTGCCAGAAGTTACAGCTGCTGCACATAGAAATGTTCCCGCTTCTATTCTATCTGGCATTACATTATAACTTACATCCTTTAATTTTTTTACACCTGTTATTTTTATAACATTTGTTCCTGCACCCTCTACTTTTGCACCCATTCTATTTAAAAAATTTTGTAAATCCTTTATTTCTGGTTCCATTGCAGCATTAGTTAAAATTGTTTCTCCGCTCGGCAAAAACAGATGCTAAAATTATATTCTCTGTTGCTCCTACTGATGGGAAATCTAAATGTATTTCTGCTCCTACTATTTTATCACATTTACATTTTATATATCCTGTTGTTTCATCTATATTTATTCCCAATTTTCTTAATGCCTTTAAATGCAAATCTATAGGTCTTGAACCAATATCACATCCTCCCGGATATGTGAACTTGGCGTTTTTAAATCTAGCAAGTATCGCTCCTGCAAGTACTACAGAAGATCTCATTTGTCTCATTAAATCTTCTGGAATTTCATGATTATTCATCCTACTAGAATCTATTACTATTTTACTACTCTTTTTATCTACTTTGCAACCCAAAATCCTTAATATTTTTAAAGTTGTTTGTGTATCATGAATATTAGGTACATTATATAGCTTGCTAATTCCTCCATTTAAAATACTTGCAGCTATTATTGGTAATGATGCATTTTTTGATCCTGATATATCTACAACCCCTTCTAATCTATTCCCACCTTCTATTATGTAACTAGACATTTCTTATTCATCCTTTCTCGTATATACTCTTTTTGATATATTTTATGAGTGGTTTACAGAAATTGTGAATAAATAAAGTTTAATACATATTTGACTTATCAAACATATTAATTATATAATTCTATAATGAAAGAGGTGTATTTATGGATTTATCTAAAGAAATCGAAATTGCTAAAAATGTTAGAAAAAATGCTTATGTACCATATACTAAATATTATGTGGGATGTGCATTAAAAGCAAATTCAGGTAAAATATATTCAGGATGCAATATTGAAAACGATGGAATTCAATCAATTTGTGCAGAAAGAGTTGCTTTTACAAAAGCTATTTCTGAAGGTGAAAAAGATTTCCAACATATTGTAATATGTGGAGGCAGTGATTTAAATTCATTAGATACTTGTCTTCCTTGTGGATATTGTAGACAATTTATGAATGAATTTGTTGATAAAAGTTTCAAAATATATGTACTTTCCAAAAATGATACTATAACTGAATATACATTAGCCGATTTACTTCCATATAGTTTTAAATTATAATAGCAAAAGGTTACTATATCTATTTTTCTCTTGACTTTTTTAATCATTTATATGATAATAAATATGTTCTTCTTCAAATGGAGGAACATATTTTATTTTAAAAGGAGATTTTTGTTATGTCAAAAGTGGATGTGGTTTTAGGTACTTTTTATGGTGATGAAGGGAAAGGTAAAATAATCGATTACCTTGCAACAAAGTCAGATATAGCAGTAAGATGTTCCGGAGGAAATAATGCTGGTCATACAATAAAAGTAGATGGCAAAACTTATGCTTTTCATTTAATCCCATCAGGAATTTTAAATAAAGGCACAATCGCTGTTATAGGAAATGGTTTGGTTATTGATCCTAGGGTTTTAATCCAAGAAATTGAAGATTTAAAATCTAATGGTGTCTCTGTTGATAATTTATATATAAGTGATAAGGCTCACATAATTCTTCCATACCATATTGAGTTAGACAAGCTCTTAGAGGAAAATAGAGGATCAAATAAAATTGGAACAACAGCAAGAGGAATTGGTCCTGCATATTGCGATAAATATGAAAGATGTGGAATTCGTGCAGAAGATTTGATTTCTGATAAATTTGAAAAACTTTTGACAATTAATATAAATAATAAAAATAAAATCTTTGAGGCTTATGGGCATGAAAAAATTGATTTAGTTAAAACTCTTGAAGAATATAAACAATACGCTAAAATTTTAAAACCATATATTACAGATACAATTACTTTAATACATAATGCATTAGATAATGGTAAAAAAATACTTTGTGAAGGTGCTCAAGCAACTCTTCTTGATATTGATTTCGGAAGTTACCCTTTTGTAACTTCTTCTAATCCATCAATTGGTGGTGTTTGTACAGGCAGTGGAATAGGTGCAAAAGATATTGGTGAAGTTTATGGAGTTCTTAAGGCCTATTCATCAAGGGTAGGAGCTGGTCCTTATGTAACAGAACAAAATAATGAAACAGGAGATTTAATAAGAGAATTAGGACATGAATATGGAACAACAACAAAAAGACCTAGAAGATGTGGTTGGCTTGATTTAGTTGCTTTAAAATATGTATCTCGTTTAAATGGTTTAACTGGGCTTGCAATTAACCATGTTGATACCATTGGAAAATTAAATAAAATAAAATTATGCGTTGCATATAACTATAATGGAAAAGAAACCACTGATTTTTCAACAAATAGCGAATTCTTAAATAATTCTACTGCAGTTTATGAAGAATTTGATGGAAATTTTGGAGATATTAGTAATTGTAAAACATTTGATGAACTACCTGAAAATGCAAAAATTTATTTGAGAAGAATAGAAGATTATACAGGAGTTCCTATTAAATTTATAGGTACTGGTGCAGGAAGAGAAGATATGATTATTAGATAAATTGTTATTTAGAAGTTAGAGGTTAGAAATTAGAGATTAGATGAAATGCCTTGCTTCGTAGTATTTACCTAATATTTCTAATCTCTAACCTCTAATATCTAACCTCTAAACAACAATTCTTAAGACCCTATGGTCTTTTTTTTGTAACATTTTTTATTTGTTTGAATATCATATGGTATTAATACATATATTTTAATAATGATGTGTGAATTTTAATTACTTAAATGGAGGTTTTTATGAATACTAATAATTTTGATATGGCAAAAATGATGGAAATACTTTCTAAAATGGATAAAAAAGATTTAGAGGCTGGAATTGCAAAGGCTAATCAAATTTTACAAACTAAAAGTAAAGATGAAATTTTAAAAGAAATAAATAAAAATAAATAAGGAGATTGGTAATCTTGAATAACGAAGATATGTCAGATGTTTTTAATAAATTAAATAATATATCTAATCAGAATAATATTTCACCTGATATGGTAAATAATTTAATTAATATGTTTAATAATTCTAATAGCTCTACTAATTCTAATAATTCTAATTTCTCTGATAATTCTTCTAATCATGATTATACTAATTCATCTAATTCTACACATCGTGATAATTCATATGAAAACAACGGAATTGATTTTGAAACTATAATGAGAATGAAAACTATTATAGATAAAATGAATACAAAAGATGACCCACGCTCTAATTTATTGCAATCTTTAAAACCATATCTAAAAGATAGCAGAAAATCAAAAGTGGATCAATATATACAACTTATGAATATGAGTAAAGTAATGGATGTATTCCCATTTATGGGTGGTGACCAAAAGAAATGATGGATAATATCTACAATGCATTACCATTTGGCAAAAACAATGATTGCTTTGAAATATTTGGTATAACTCTTTATTTTGATGACCTTCTTTTAATATGTCTTTTACTATTTTTATATAATGAAGGAGTAAAAGATCAGCTTTTGTTTATGTCGTTAATTTTGCTATTGCTTTCGTAAATTATAACTTGAGTGTCCGGACATGAGGAAAATTTATTTCGCAAAAATGGAACTTTTTCTCCGTCCTAGTAAATTAATCTAGATTTCAATTTTTAAATGCCGAATTCACTTGTTTAAACAGCAATTTATTCTAATATCATTTCATTGTTGTCATTAACATATGCAAATTTATATTGCTCTTCTAATTGATCTTTTTCAAATTCCTTTACTACATTAGCAATTCTAAGCTGTGGACACTCTATTGAATTTGCTGCAATAATTGCCTTTTTATTTCCTTTTGCACCTGCATGTGCTAGGCCTCTTAAAGCTCCTAATATAACAATGTTTTCTCCCGATATTGCCTCTGCGCCACCATTTAAGTCTCCTAATATTACAAGACTTCCCTCAAATTCTATTTTTTGACCAGATCTTAAACTTCCTTTATAAAATTTAGTTTCTGATATTTCAATTTCTTTTTCAAAAACCTTTTTTATTCCGTGTAATCCCAAAATCTTAGGACTGTCAAATCTAACATCAACATCAATTTCATCTGTAATTATTTTCTTTATTTCTTCAATTTCTTTGTTTTTTAAAATTTTCCCTGTTACACATATTGGTGTCTTTTCTGTTTTGTATAATTTTTTTAATGCTGGAATTTTTTTATTTAAGCACTCTATGGTCTCATCATGTGTTGCTTTTTCACTTACTCTTATTACAATTTCATCTTTTTTCATATTAATTCCTACTGGATTTCTCATATAAAATTCCTCCTTTGGTATTCCTCATAGATTGAGGCATGTCTTTATAATGTTTGAGGGACACACTGTATTAGGATGAGGGACAAGCCTTATAGTATTGTATTCCTCATAGTTTGAGGCATGTCCCTCATTTTTTAGTTGTTTTGTTGTTCTGTATATGGTTTTGCTGTTACATCTTCGTTTGTTTCTTCTTTTAAATTAAAATATTCTTGTATAATTTCTTTTGTTACTTCAGCAGTATATGAACCATGTGCTCCATTTTCCACCATAACTACAATTGCAATTTCTGGATTATCATATGGTGCAAATCCTACAAACCATGCATTTACTTTATCTCCTGCCTCTGCAGAACCTGTTTTTCCACCTACTTCTATATCAAAGTCTTTAAATACACCATATGCTGTTCCACCAGTTTCTGTTGTAACTGATTTCATTCCTTCTAGTACAACATCTATATTTTCTTTTTTTATGTTTAAATCTTCATTATTTATATCTGTTAAATTTAATTTTTCTTGAACAAATTTTTCTATTTCTTCTTTTCCAAGTGATGTACCATTTACATCTGTTATATCTTTTACTATGCTAACATTCACATCTTCTCCATTGTTTGTTAACATTGCTATATATCTTACCATTTGTAAAGGTGTAAAATTATTTTCAGCTTGTCCTATTACTGCTGATAATGAATTACCATAATACCAAGTTTTTCCTAAGCTATCATATAATTTTTTTCCCGCAAGTGTTCCCGATACCTCTCCTGGTAATTCTATATTTGTTTTTTGCCCTAGTCCAAAATAAGTTGCATATTTCTCTAAATTTTCTATTCCCATCCTTGATATAACTTCGTAAAAGAAATAGTTACATGAATTCTTTATTGCACCTGATACGTTCAATGCTCCATGCCCAACTCCATAACTAGAATAAATCCAACAACGTGGATGGTATCCTTTTGGATAAATTCCTGTATCATATATAGTTTCTGTACGAGTTATTGCCCCTGATTCTAATCCTGCTATTGCTGATACCATTTTAAATGTAGAACCTGGAGCGTATGCACTTTGAATTGCTCTATTTACTAATGCACTTTCTTCTCCTTCTGTATATTCATTCCACTTTTCTGTACTTATTCCATTAACAAATAACTCTGGTTCAAAATCTGGATAACTTGCCATTGCAAGTACTTCTCCTGTCTTTACATCTAGTACCACTGCCGCACCTGCATTTACATCTCTAGTTTCGAAAAATCCTCCTGTTTTTATTTTTTCTATGTTATTCTTTAAAGCAGTTTCTGTAGTAGCTTGAAGATTTGCATCGATTGTTAATATCACATTACTTCCTTGAACTGCTTCTTCTGTTATATATTCTCCTGTAGTTGTTCCGTCTATTGACATATCTGTTTGTTTTTTCCCATTTTTACCTCTTAAATATGGTTCAAATACGTATTCTATTCCTGCTTTCCCTATATAGTCATTTATAGAATAACCTTCCACATTTTTTAACTCTTCTTCGTTTATTCCTCCTATATAACCAATTATATGTGATGCTAAACTTCCTCTTAAGTATTTCCTAACAGATGTCGATGATACTGATACTCCAGGAAATTCTAAACTTTGCTCTTCGAACATTGCTACACTTTTTGTACTTATATTTTTTGCTATTGTATATGAACTCATACTGCTGTAGCCTTCTGTTTCAATTCCATATCTTATTCCTATTATTTTTCTTACTTCCTCTATATCATTATTTTTTATTTCATATTTTTCTTTGTAGTTTTGTAAAACTTCATCTGCTGATATATCTTCTTTTAAATTATGGTCTTTTAACCATTGTTTTAGTTTTTCGTCTTTTATAGTAAATTCTGTTGGATTTATTTTAATAGGAAATTCATCCTTATATTCATCATTATTAGATTCTAACACTTTCACTACTTTTAATAACGTTTTATTTAATGTTTCTGTATCGATTTTACTCCTATATATATCTAAATTATATTGATTAATTGTTCCTGCAAGAACATTCCCTTTTCTATCTAATATGTTTCCTCTTGCAGCAACAATTGTATTTTCTCTAGTCAATCTTGAACTTGATTTTTGTAAATATTCTTCACCATGTACAATTTGAAGGTTAAAAAGTTGTATTAAAAGTATAATACCTATTATATAGACAATTACTGTTAATATATTATATCTTACATTTTTTTTGTCCAAAACTGTTTTCTCCCTTCTTTTATACTAAATATATTCTTGTCAAGCTTGAGGAATGTTAGGATGAGGGACAAGCCCTTGTGTATTAGGATGAGGGACAAGCCTTATTGTGTTGTATTCCTCATAGATTGAGGCATGTCCCTCGTAGTAATGGTATTCCTCATAGATTGAGGTATGTCCCTCTTTTTAATAATATCTTGTTAATGTTTTACTTTCTGTAAAGATTTTTTCTAATAGTATTCCTGCTTTTTTTATTATAGGATATATAATTATTATTAACATTGTATTAAATAGAATCTCTAATAGTATTATTTTTACATATATTAGTAATTCAAATGATAGATTAAATAATATCATTTGAATTATATATGATATTGTTTCACATATAAATGTTGCTGCACTGGTCATTAGCATTATTGTTATTCTATTATCTTTTGAAAGGCTCTTTGTAAACATACCTCCGCATAAAGCCTGCTATTCCTAATATTATTCCATTTATTCCTAATGCCTTTCCAATAAATAAATCTAATAATAATCCAAGCATTATTCCTACAGATGCACCATAGGTTTTGCCTATAAATATTCCTACAAATAATGAGAGTATTATAAATAGATTTGGTTTTACTCCTGCTATATTAAACCAATTAAAAAAATTTGATTGTAAAAAATATATAAAAATAAATGTTATAAATATTATTATAAAGGATAGTATTTTTTTCATTATGACCTCTTTAATTGAATTTGTTAATATTGTACATTATTTTTTGTACTTTTTCAAGAAAATATTTACGGAAATACGCATTTTCGAATAATTTAAATTGTAATTAAGTATTGCAATATTATTGCTGATATTACACCTATTATATATAACCCTGTTACAATTTTTATATTCTCTTTTTGATTATGATTTACTTTAAATAATACAATTAATCCTACTCCAGCATTTACTAATAGTCCTCCTATAGCTAATGCTAAACTTATTACATTTGATAGATATAACTCTGTTAATATTACTGATGATGCACAGTTTGGTATAAGTCCTATTAATGATATAATTAATGCACTTATTATTAATTTATTTGATACTATATTTGCTAATGTATCTTCTCCAATATATTCTATTGCTATGTTTAACAGTAGCGATATTATAAAAATGTATATAAATATGTTAATTGTATGTTTTATTGATGATTTCCAGATACCTTTTTCGCAGTGACAGTGGTCATGTTCACATATACTTTCTATTTTATCTTTTACTTCTCTTTTTTTATAAAATCTATTTAAAACAAAATCTATTAATATACCTGCAATTATCCCTATTAATATTTTTATACCTAAAATTTTAAGTATTAATGTTCCTGATACTCCTTCTGATAATAGTATTGGAAGCATTTCATCTGATGTAGATAAATATACTGAAAATAATGTACCGAATTGTTATTACTCTTCCTGCATACAAGTTTGTTGCTGTTACCGAAAATCCACATTGTGGAAAAGCACCTAATATACTACCTATAAAAGGTCCAAACTTTCCCGATTTTTTAATTGCTTCTTTTGTTTTATTTGTGGTTTTATGCTCAATAAATTCCATTATTAAATATGCTAATAATAAAAATGGAATTATTTTTATTGTATCTATTAAAGTATGTTCTAAAACATGTAGCAATTCGTGCATTATTTCCTCCTTTAAAATTTAATTTATCAAAGTTTACGCTTTTGATTTTTTACTTAAAATCTGTTACCACATATTACCACTTTTTATACATAAAGTCAAGAAATTAGTCGATTCAAATGAATATTCTATTAAATTAATATTGTAATAAAAATTTAATATAAAAAAATAAATTTACCAATAGCCTAAATCCGTAGTAAAAAAATATTAGGTAAAACTTGTAAGTGCTGTATATTATTGCAATTGCGCTGATTTTTTGGTATAATTTTATTAGGAAATATTTTTTAATAGGAGGATATAACATGAAATTAAAACTTCAAATAATATTTAAAACTATAACAATAATATCCATTTTATTAATAAGTATTTTTTTGCTACAAAAAATATCTTTTGGTTCAGAACAAACAGAACAAACAAACCATGCTCCAGAATTTTATGGAACTACTGATATTACAATAATTGTAGGAGATGAGTTAGATTTAAAGAGTTCTTATTACAGAATATTTGCTAAGGATTTTGAAGATGGAAATATAAGTAAATATATAAAAATAATTAAGAATACAGTTAATACAAATCAAGTAGGTGAATACGAAATTTGTTATGAAGTTAGTGATAGTGACCAAAACAAAGTAGAAAAAACAGTTCAAGTGCATGTAATTTCGGATGGAGAACGAAAAATTCAAAGGACTTTATATACATTACCAAAAATATTTTATTTAAATTATACAGGTTTTACTAGGGGTGATTATCAGGATACACAAAATTTAGGTATTTATTTACCAGAAAATTCTAGTGTTATAGCAAAGCTAGTTAACAAAACAGATAGTGATTTAACAGTTCAATTCTTAAATAACGATTCATTAAAAGAAAGTATAGAAACTACTAGTGTATCATCTGGATCTTTACCTGAAGATAAAGAATTTATGAACACACATAGTGTTAAAGTTGATAATACTAATAAAATAATTAGTAAAGATACAGATAAGTCCACTACTCTAGAAAATGTAGTTTCTGTCAAATATGTAGAAAACAATACAACGAACTCATGGGATAAATATGATGGTAAATCTTTTGATAGTATCCCTATTATTAAAACACTATATGGAGATAATATCGAAGCACCAGTAATTGAAATCACTTTAAACGATAGTGTAAAGCCATTAGATTATTATACATATGGGGATTCAATGGATGAGTTTAAGAAAAATTGGAAAGAATCTCAAAATAATGTTGCATTTATAGAAGGAAATAGAATTAGCTTTATTGTTCCACTTGCAGATTTAAATGATTTAGGAAATTCCAAAAAGAATACAAACAATATTAAGTATATAAATGATAATTTCAATAATATTGATGATATATTAACTTATTATGACAATATTATTGAAGAATATGATGAATGGATTGGATTATCTTATAACCCAACTCTATTCACTGATTTAAATGTTAAAACCAAGTATTTAATAAAATCTGATTGCCATGGATATGCCGGAGCCTATTACTTAAATCATGACTATATTTCTTTAAATAGCCCTTCACTAGATACATTTTTACATAATGAAGGAGATGGCTGGCTACCATTACATGAAATAGCACATGGATATCAAGGAAAATTAACCGCATCTTCTTCTAGCAGTTATGACAATAATTTAAAAAATGGAAAACTAGATTTAGGAGAAGTAAGTAATAATATTTTAGCATACTATTATCAAAAGGAAAATTTACAAGGAAGCTGGTTTGGCAATATTTCTGATTTAGAACAAAACATTATGCAGGCTGTGCGTGAAAAACAAGAATCATACTTAATTATAGGTGGAAATAACAACCAAGGAATATCTAAAGCAGGAATATACCAGATAAGGCTATATGCTTATATTAATCTATTAAATAAAATAGGTGCTAAACAAGCATTATCTAATTTCTACAGTTACTATCGTAATGGAGTTTATACAACAGATATAGCATACTCTTTGCAATCTAATTATTCTAATATACTTACTTATGGATTAAGTAATTCTTCACAATATAATGTAATACCTTACTTTCAAAACTGGAAATTACAAATAAGCAAAGATATAGAAGGCGAAATATATAATAATGATTATCCAATAGTATATTTTTTAAGGGATTTCGTAAAAGATGATGCTAAAGCAGAAGAAATAAAAAACGATTTAAAATTAGAGGGAATATATTCACTGGTTTCAAATGATGATATTAGCAAATATAATCTTAAAGGAAATGTAAATCTTAACTTAAGTGACGATGACTTTGAATATTTGAAAGGTTCCAATATTTTATTGAAGTCTGGAAAAAATATAGTAAAACAGGTTGAAGTTAACTCTAAAAGTATTACTATATCAGATATACCAGTTGGTGCTTACGAAATAGAATTTACGAAGAAGGGAAAAATAAGTACACAAAGATATTTAATAGTAAAACAGGATGAAACAAGCGATGTTTCAATTGAGTTAGAAAATGTAATCTTAGTAAATATAAAAGTAACAACACCACCAAATAAAACAAATTATATAGTAGGACAAGATTTTGAGAAAGATGGTATGATAGTAACAGCATTCTACAATGACGGAAGTAGTAAGGAGGTAGAAAACTATACTTTAGTAAGTACATCAACAAATTTATTAAAAGGACAGACTGGTATAACTATAAGATACACTGAAAATGGGATATCTAAAAATACAAGGCAACCAATTAAAGTTAGTGAAAAAAGTTTAGTAAAGATAGAAATAGAAACAGAACCATCAAAAATGGATTATATTCAAGGAGACACTCTAAATACAGAGGGATTAAAAATAAAGGCATACTATAATGATGATAGTTTTGAAATACTAGAAGAAGGTTTTTCATGTACTCCAATAGTTTTAAACAATTTAGGAACTGAAACTATAACAATAACATATAACAATTTTACAACTACCTTTAATGTCACAGTAAAAGCCAAATCTGACTCCGAAACAGAAAAATTTATAAAAGGAGATGCAAATGGAGATGGTAAAGTAGATTTCCTAGATATATTAGTAATAAACAAACATAGATTAGGGAAAGTATTACTAACAGGTGTAAATTTAAAAGCTGCAGATGTAACAGGAGACAAAAAAGCAGATTTCATGGATATATTACAAATAAATAAATATAGATTAGGTAAAATTGATAATTTGTAAACAGTGACTTTAAATTTTATATTATTTCGTATTGGGTGACAAACTGTCGCCCAATTATTTTATTCTTTCAATTTTTACTGTCAATAATTTAGGAAAATTTCACTAAAAAACAGGATTATTTTATTAGCAAAAATTTCACCTATGTATAAACTT
>CANPYN010000024.1 GCA_947588635.1 uncultured Clostridia bacterium | reverse complement strand
AAGACATTAAAAAACGGATCAGTATCTCCTTGTTTAAACAATAGTAATATTACAAGTATAACATTTGAAGAAGGCTTGACAGTAATACCAAGTTATTTATGTGCAAATACAGGAATAACAGAAATAATAATACCAAGCTCAGTAAAAAGTATAGAATATAAAGCGTTTCAAAATTGTACAAATTTAGCAAGTGTAAATCTAGGAAGTATAGAGAGTATATCATTTGATGTGTTTCAAGGATGTACGTCGTTAAAAAGTATAAAAATACCAAAGACATTAAAAAACGGATCAGTATCTCCTTGTTTAAACAATAGTAATATTACAAGTATAACATTTGAAGAAGGCTTAACAGTAATACCAAGTTATTTATGTGCAAATACAGGAATAACAGAAATAACAATACCAAATTCAGTTAAAGAAATTGGACATCATGCATTCGGAAATTGTAAAAGTTTGAAAAAAATTACAATATTAGATAATGTTACAGATATGGGATTCTATACAATAGAAAAGGAACAAGATTCAGTATTTACAAATCATAATAATGATTTAACTATATATTGTTATAAAGATTCTATGGCTGCAAATTATGCTATTAAATATAACATAAAATATGTATATTTAACTAAACCAAGTAGTGATAATACATCACCAAGCACACCAGAAAAAACAGAACTACAAGGAACAAGCACAAAAAAAGACACAACAACAGCAACAGTAAATTTACCTAATACAGGCAAAGTGGTGCTTGCATGGATTATAGGAATAGTATCAGTATCTGGAATAGTAGCATATGTAAGATACAAAAAATTATATATTAAATAATATGACAAAAATATGACAAGTTAAATAAAATTTAGATAAATATTTACAAAAGAAGAATATATGTGATATAATTCGAGCAAATAAAAATGAAGGGGTGATAAATGTGGAAGAAGAAACTATAAATACTGATTCTAAAAAATTCGATTTTAAAAATTTTGATTATAAAAAATATCTTCCATTTGTAGCAATTGCTGTAGCAGTTATTGTAGTAATAATTTTATTAGTAACATTGTTAGGAGGAGGACCTAAAAAAGCAGTAAAAGGATTTGTAAGCGGTATGAATAAAAAAGATGTATCAAAAATCATGAAAAATATTGATGTAGCAGGAATGGCTGCATGGGGATATTCTTATGATGTAGATGATTTTTCAGAAGATGATTATGATGAATTTCTAGACAAATATAAAGACATTGATAAAGATGAATTAAAAGATGCAAATAAGGATATGGAAGATAATTTAGATGATTCTTTACATGATATGTCTAAGGACTATAAATCATATAAAGTTAAAGTAGAAAAATTTAAAGATGTAGAAAAATTAGGAAAAGATTTATATGCTGTTGATGCAAAAATATCTATAGTTGCTGAACCAAAAGATAAAGAAGAAACAGATGAAATAGATGAATCAGAAACAGTTACATTTGTAGTATATAAAAATAAATTAATTTCTTTAGGAGGAATAGGTTTATAATATTTATACCTTTAATAGAGCGATTTACTATTGCTCTATTAAAATATTTTGAAAGATGCATGTAAAAATTATATAAAAAAATTAAAATAAGTAACATTAAATGATAAAAATATAATATAAATTTATATAGAAGGAGAGATATGATTATGTTAGGTGAATTATTAGGATTATTTAAGTATCCAGTAACAACATTTACAAAAAGAGCAGAAGAAAGAAATATAAAAAAGGAGGCAATAATTGCAGCAATAATTACTGTTGTAGTTGCAGTAGTATCACTACTTACAAGCTATATAGGAATAACAAAAGCTGTAAAAGCAAAGTATAAATCATTAGATGATTATAATGATAAATTGTATTCTTGGGAAGAAGAAATTACAAAAGATGAATTTAAAGAAATGAAAAAAGACTATAAATCAAAGCTTTTAGAAAATGCAGAATTAGTTAAAACTTTCTTTAAGACATTGGCAATAACACTTGTAGCAATTGTATTAGTTGCAGGAATATTATTTGTAATTGCAAGAATGGTAAAAAGTCCAAAAGATTATATTGAACTTCTATCAATGTCAAATAGTGCATTTATAATTTACTTATTAGGATATTTATTAAATGCTATATTTTCATACATATATATGCCTATAGGAATAATATTATTTATGGCAGCATTAATATTTGCAGTTATATCATTAGCAAGTGCGTTTAGAGAAAGCATAGAAGTTGATGATACAAACAAATTGGTAATATGTTCTAGTTTAGTATTATCAGTAGTAGTTGCTATATTAGTAATAATTGCAACAAGCTACGTAAATAACTTACTATCTTCTTTAGGTGGATTATCTAATCTTACAACAATGCTATAAAAATCAAATATTTAAATCGGTATAAATCAAAAGATACATTTTTAAAAGTTTATACTTTAAAAAATGTATCTTTTACTATTTTAAATATGTAAATAAATATTCATATTTTATTGTATAGAATAATTAAAAAGGAGTATGTATGAAGGACTTTAATAAATTAAGAAATACATATAAAGAATTCATATATAAAAATTATAATATTATAGAAAATGAAGATATAGTTAAGATAGAGTATTGTTTTGAAATACCAAATTTATCTACATTTACACCAACCATAGAAATAGAAAAAAGAAATATAAAATTTAAGAGTATAAATAACGATTATGTTAAAAATATAGTTTTTAACATTGGAATGATAGAGTTAATTAGCTACTGGAAATGTGTATGTCCAAAAAAAATAATTGTAGAGTGTGGATTTTTAAACGAAGAACAAATACAGTGGTTTAAAAAGTTATATTACTATGGACTTCGGGGAATTTAGGTATATAAATAATATAGAAATTTCTAGAGAAGATCTTTTAGAAATAGAGGTAAGAACAAAAAATGACTATAAATTTGATAACATAGACTTTGATGATTCTGACTTAGAAGGAACATTAATTCCAATAGGCGGAGGAAAGGATTCTTGCGTAACAGCAGAATTATTAAAAAGCCAGAAACAGAACAATTTGTGCTTAATAGTAGGGGGAAAAGAGCCATTAATAAAATCTGCTACAATTGCAGGATATAAAAATAAAATAATATATGTTAAAAGAAATATAGATAAAAACTTGCTTGAGTTGAATAAACAAGGATTTTTAAATGGTCATACTCCTTTTTCTAGTTTAATTGCTTTTTTATCATATCTTATAGCATACTTAACAGGTAAAAAATATGTTGCTCTATCAAATGAATCAAGTGCAAATGAAAGTAATGTAGAAGGAGAAAAAATAAATCATCAATATTCAAAGAGTTTTGAATTTGAACAAGACTTTAGAGAATATGCAAATAAATATCTTAAAACAAACATTTATTATTTTAGTATGCTAAGACCACTTAACGAACTACAAATAGCAATGTTATTTTCAAAATATGAAAAATACCATAATATATTTAGAAGTTGTAATTTGGGAAGTAAAGAACAACCATGGGAATGGTGTAGAAAATGTCCTAAATGTTTATTTGTATATATAATATTAAGTCCATTTTTGTATAAAGACAAACTAATAGATATATTTAAAGAAGATTTATATGAAAAAAAGGAATTACTAAACACATTTATTGAACTATGCGGATATGGGAAAACGAAACCATTTGAATGTGTTGGAACATATGAAGAGGTTAATTTTGCAATATCGAAAACAATACAAAATTTAAAAGAAAATAAATTTAAACTACCATATTTATTAGATTATTACTATAAAAATTATAAATTAACAGATTGTAAATTAGATATAATTAAAAGATACAATAAAGAAAATAATTTACCAAAGCAATTTGACGAAATATTAAAAAAGGCGATATTTAATGATTAAAGATTTATAACTTTCCCCCGTTTTTTTCTTTTTTTGGACGGACTAGATTTAGTCTTTTTTCAAAAAAAGACTAAATCTAGTCCGTCCAAAAAAAGAAAAAAACGGGGGATTGGATTTCATTAATTGTTTGCTAAAAATTTTTGTTTATCTTGTTCTATTTTTTGTTGTTCAGCAGTTTCTGTTTTATACCAACCTTTTTCAGACATTAAGTTATATATTTTGTTTTGTATATTTAAAGTTTCATTTAAAGCTTCTTTAAATGCACAGTGAACTTCGGCAGTTGTGGATTCAATTGAACCATGTAAATATAAATCACAAACACCTTTAATAACTAATAATTCTTTTTCCATTATATCTTTATCTTCCATAAAAACCTCCTTTCGAGCAATTAAAATTACTCTAATAAAAATTATATAAAAACCTCTTAAAAGATTGTGAGAATGGAAGAGGTTTTTATTTGCCAACTTTTGAGTTTGCTAGTAAAACAAGCAAATCTCAAAAACATTGGCGATTGTTGCTTTAATGCGAAAAAGTTTTTTCACATTATCATAATTATAGTAAATTTAAAAATTTGTTATATAATTCTGTATGTTTTTGTTCTAACTCTTTAATATAGTTTGAAAGAGTTTGATCTTGTAATTGTGAAGAAGCATTTTTGCTACTTGTTTTCATAAATTGTTCATGTCCAAGTGCATCTTCAACATATAAAAGTTCTTTACTTGTCATAGTAACCTCCTTCTTGAGTAATTTAGATACTCTAATCTTTATATACAGATAATATTTCCAAAAATGTAAAAGAATATACAAAAAGACCATAGATTTTAATTTTATAATCTATGATCTCTATGCTTATTATTCTTTACTTAAAAATATTTTTTCTATGTATAACTTATTTATAACAGATTGAACTACATTTTTTAAAATGTATCTTTCCTCTGTTAGTTCTTCGTCATATATAAAATCTTTTTTGTTAAAAACGGAATCTATACACTTTTCAATCAAAACACAAAATTTATTATATGATACTTCAATACCAGACGTTTCTAAGGCTAGTTTAATTAATGAATTGATATCATTTATACTATATACTTTTTTTAACGTACATATAACTATTAATCTGGCAATATGTTCTCTGTTGTATTTTTTATTTATAGGTGGTTTCAATACACCATGCTTAACATAGTTATTAATCATGGTTTTAGTTATAACTTTATCTTCATTTTTATCTTTTAATGGAAGCAATTCTTTTAAATAATCTTCTAATAATGTAACAACTTGGTCTAAATATAAATCTAAATTGGGAAGTTCATTCCATCTGGGAATATGAAATTCATAAAGTTCATTGTCCATAATACTACCTCCTATAGTATAAGTAATATTGTTTAATTTAATTTATTTTAACATTTTTAAAGAATATAGTCAACCCATTGACATATTATTAATAATGTGTTAATCTAGTATTCAATACCACGTAAACAAGGAGGAACAAATGAAAATATATAATAAAATTTATGAATCAGTAAAATTTAAAAATATAAGAGAAATAATTAATAATTCAGCAAAGTTGTATCCTAATAATAAAGCATTTATAATCAAGGAAAAAGAAGGAAAGAACATAAAATATAAAGATATAACATATAAAGAATTTAAAGAACAAATAAATTATTTGGGTACAGCACTAATAGATTTAGATTTAAAAAATAAGAGAATAGCAATTATAGGAAAAAACAGATATGAATGGGCACTTACATATTTTAGTGTATTGAGTGGAGTAGGAATTACTGTTCCATTAGATAAAGGATTGAAGGAAGAAGAGATAATATCATGTTTAGTTAGAAGCAAGGCTGATTGCATAGTATTTGAAGAAGAATATTTAGATATAATAAAAAAGGCTAAAGAAGACAAAAATGTAAAAGTAAAAGAATATATATGTATGGACAATATAGAAGAAAAAGGTATAAGTAAAATAAATGATTTATTACAAAAGGGAAAACAGTTATTGGAAGAAGGCAATAAAGAGTATATAAATGCAAAAATAGATGAGGAAAAAATGTCTAGTATAATATTTACATCTGGAACAACATCTGAGTCAAAGGCTGTAATGTTATCTCAAAAAAACATTGCAATAAATGTTACTGATTTAAATTATGCGGAGAAAATTTATTCAAATGATGTAAATATGGCGTTTCTACCATTTCATCATACATTTGGTTCAACAGGGCTTTTATTCATTTTATCAAATGGAGCAACAAATGTATTTTGTGATGGTTTAAGGCATGTGCAAAACAATTTAAAAGAATATAAAGTTACAGTATTTATTTGTGTTCCGTTATTATTAGAGACTATGTATAAAAAGATAATATCACAAGTAGAAAAACAGGGAAAAACAAAGTTAATTAAATTTGGAATAAAAATAAGTAGATTTTTACTTAAATTTGGTATTGATATAAGAAGAAAAGTATTCAAAGAAATTATCGATAATTTAGGTGGAAGTTTAAGGTTTATAGTAAGTGGTGCATCAGCAATAGATAAAAATGTAGCAGAAGGTTTTAATGACTTTGGAATATTAACAGTGCAAGGATATGGATTAACAGAAACATCACCTGTACTTACTGCTGAAAATATAAAAACAATAAAATATGGTTCAGTTGGAATTCCATTGCTAGATGTAGATATAAAAATAGATAATCCAAATGAAGAGGGAATAGGAGAAATAATTGCAAAAGGACCAAATGTAATGCTTGGATATTATGAAAATGAAGAAGCAACAAAAGAGGTATTAAAAGATGGATGGTTTCATACAGGTGATTTAGGATATATAGATAAAGATGGAATGTTATTTATTACAGGAAGAAAGAAAAATGTTATTGTACTAAAAAATGGAAAGAATATCTTTCCAGAAGAATTGGAAAGTTTAATTACAGAACTACCTTACGTAGAGGAAAATATGGTGTTTGGAAAACCTAAAGATGATGATTTATTATTATCAGTAAAAGTTGTGTATAATGAAGACTATGTAAAAGATAAATATCCAAATATTTCTGAAGAAGATTTAAAAACTATGATTTGGAATGATATTAAAGAAATTAATAAAAAATTACCAAATTATAAGCATATAAAAAATTTAATAGTAACAAATGAACCAATGATAAAAACAACAACAGCAAAAATTAAGAGATTTGAAGAAGAAAAAAGACTTTAAATATTGAAAAAATTTAAAATACATATATAATAATATATATGTATTTTAAATTATATTTGAAAGGAATTATAAGAAATGGATTATCAAGAAGCGGTTAAATTTATAAAAGGAAAAATAGGAAATACAGTTCCTGAGATAGCTATAGTATTAGGATCAGGTTTGGGAGTTTTAAAAAATGATATACAAAATAAGGTAGTTATAGAATACAAAGATATACCAGGTTTTCCTATATCTACTGTACCAGGACATGCAGGAGAGCTAATAATAGGAGAGTTATCTGGAAAGACAATAATTGCAATGAATGGCAGATTTCATTATTATGAAGGGTATGATGTAAAACAAACAGTGTTTCCAATAAGAGTATTTTCTCTTTTAGGAGTAAACAATATAATACTTACAAATGCGGCAGGGGGAATAAATTTAAGTTATAAACCAGGAGATTTTATGGTAGTAAATGATCATTTAAGTTTCTTTGCAGAATCTGTATTAAGAGGAAAAAATGAAGACGAATTTGGAGTACGTTTTCCAGATATGTCTGAAGTTTACGATAGAGAAGAAATAAAAAAGATGAAAGCAATAATAGAAAAATATACTGGAGTGGCAAGAGAGGGTGTATATGCATATATGAAAGGACCTTGCTTCGAAACACCAGCGGAAATAAGAGCACTTAGAACTTTAGGTGCCGATAGCGTAGGTATGTCAACAGTTCCAGAAGCAATAGTTGCCAGACATTGTGGAATGAAAGTAGTTGCAATTTCGTGTATTACAAATATGGCAGCAGGAGTAACTGAAAATAAATTATCACATGAAGAAGTAAATGAGACGGCCAATAGAGTAAAAGGTCAGTTTAAAGAAATTATAAAGGAATATTTAAAAGAGTAATATAAAATATATTAAAGAAGAAGGTATATAAATGCTAAATTCAAATACTGTTATACAATTGGACAATTATTTAAAGAAAAATCCAAACTATCTAAATAAAGATGAAAAAGAAAGGTTAAAGAAACAATTTAAAGATTGCATAACAAATCCAAAACCTATGATAGAAGATCCATTATTAGAGTTTTTTGTGTATATAGGTGAAATTCCATTAGAGGAAGAAAAATTTTTAAACTATATTGTACAGAAATATCCTGTAAGTGAATTTCCAAGAATACTTGAAGTTGCTACAGGAAAAGTTTGTAGTTTAGCGCAAAGATTAAACAAATGTGGATATAGAGTTACTGCAATAGATCCTGATATTAGAATTCCTCAAAGTGATCCAAGAGTAAAGAGAATAAAATTGTTAAAAAGAAAGTTCACTCCAGATTTTAGAGTAGATCAATATGATGTTATTGTTGGATATAATGCATGCCCTGTAGCAGGAGCATTATTAGGAAAAATAAATGTTCCAACTGTGTTTACGATATGTGATGGGCCACAAAGTGATGGAAAATTAGACATAGGGAAAAATGTATCATCTAAAAAGGAATTTATAGAAGAATTAGAGAAAAGAAAAGGAAATATTCAATTAATAAATGGATTAACAATTGTAGATAACTCAAGAATATTAGAAATTAACAAGACAGAACATGAACGGAAGATAGATTAGTATATAGTAAATTTTATTGAAATTAAGAACACTTCGTTTAGAGGTGTTCTTTTCATATATAATCATAATTCACAAAAAAACGCATAAAAATATTGTAGGAGGATTATATATGTTTTTTGTATGCAATAAAGATAAAATAATATCGGTTGCGATTGCTTTAAGTACAGTTCTAGTATTATTTTTACTCGCAGCAACTTTTAAGCAAAATTCTTTGAATAATACAGTAGAGACTTCTGCAAATGCATCTAAAATGCTACCAATCTATAGTGTAGATACAGAAGAGAATAAAATTGCATTAACTATAAATTGTGCATGGAATGCAGATGATATAGATTTAATATTAGAAACGCTTTCTAAAAATAATGTAAAAGCTACCTTCTTTATGGTAGGAGATTGGATAAATAAATTTCCTGATGCAGTAAAAAAAATAAATGAGAGTGGAAATGAAATAGCAAATCATTCAGAATCACATGCGCATGTAAATAATTTAAATTATGAAAAAAATGTAGAGGAAATCACTAAATGTTCAGATAGAATAAAATCTATAACTGGAAATCCAACAACATTATATAGAGGACCATATGGAGAATATAATGATACTGTGGTAAAAGCTGCAAAAGATTCAAATCATATAATGATACAATGGTCAATAGATACATTAGATTATAATGGTCTCTCGGCCGAGCAAATGTGGGAGAGAATAGAGCCAAAACTTGAAAAAGGAAGTATTATTCTAATGCATAATGGAACAGAGAATACGGCAATGAGTTTGGATATGATTATAAAAAACATAAAAGAAAAAGGATATGAACCAGTAACAGTATCAGAATTAATATACAATGATAACTACACTATTGATAACAATGGAGTTCAACATAAAAATTAAATAAGAAAAAATAACAAAAAAAGTAACATATTTTTTGTTATTTTTTTATTCATAAAAAATATGTACAAGCATATATATTAATATAAATTATACAAAGGAGAGATTTATATGTGGCATACAATGGTATTGGGAGAAGTTCTGAGAAAATTAAAAACAGATTTAAATACGGGTTTAAGAGAAGAGCAAATAGAAAACATAAGAAAGGTCTATGGAGAAAATAAATTAGCAGAAAGCAAAAAAGAAAACTTATTTATAAAGTTTTTAAAACAGTTTAATGATTTTATGATAATTATTTTAATTGCTGCAGCAATTATATCAGCAATTATGGCATATATAGATGGAACAAATGACTATTTAGATTCAATAATAATATTAGTCATTGTAGTCTTAAATGCTATTATGGGAGTAGCACAAGAGTCAAAGGCTGAAAAATCATTAGATGCATTAAAAAAAATGTCAGAACCAACTACAAAGGTAAAAAGAGGAGGAATTATAAAAGAGATTCCAAGTACAGAAGTAGTTCCTGGAGATTATATAATTATAGAAACAGGTTCATATATTCCAGCAGATAGCAGAATTGTGAAATCATATAATTTAAAAGTAGAAGAATCAGCTTTAACAGGTGAAACCGTCCCGGTTCTAAAAGACGAAAAAGCTGTTTTAAAAGAAAATATACCTATAGGAGATATGGTAAATATGGTGTGGGGAGCAACAATGGCAGTATCAGGTCATGGAGAAGCAATTGTAACAGATATAGGGATGAATACAAAGGTAGGAAAAATTGCATCTTTGATAATATCAGATGATGCACCAGAAACCCCACTTCAAAAAAAGCTTCGGAGAGGTTGGAAAAAAATTAGGAATTGCAGCTCTAATGATATGTTTTTTAATATTTATAATAGGCATATTTAAAAAGATACCTGCAAATGAAATGTTTATGACGTCAGTTGGACTTGCTGTTGCAGCAATTCCAGAGGGATTACCGGCAATTGTAACAATACTCTTATCAATTGGAGTAACAAAAATGGCAAAAAGAAATAGTATTATTAGAAAACTTCCAGCTGTAGAAACATTGGGAAGTGCATCAGTTATATGCTCGGATAAAACAGGAACACTAACACAGAATAAAATGGAAGTAGTAAAAATAGAAGGGGCATATAACAATATAAATGAGAGTGATGAAAAATATATTCTAAAACTTGCTTCCATGTGTACAGACTGCAATATTTTGTATAAAAATAGAACTCCATATGTGAAAGGTGAACCAACAGAAGTTGCAATAGTAAATTGTGCTATTTCACAAAGAATTAACAAAGATGAAATATATAGAGAAGAAAAAAGAATAAGTGATATACCATTTGATTCAGAAAGAAAACTAATGACTACAATACATAAAAAAGGTAATAAATATAGAATTATTACAAAAGGAGCACCTGATATTTTAATAAAAAAATGTACAAAAATGTATGTTAATGGACAAAACATTGAATTAACAAGTACAAATAGATTAAATATATTAAATAAAAATGAAGAAATGGCAAAAGATGCATTAAGAGTAATTGCAGTTGCATATAGTGATGTAGAAAAACTTCCAAATAAGATAGATAGTAGTATAGAGAAAAATTTAACATTTGTTGGGCTGATTGGGATGATTGATCCACCAAGGGAGGGAGTAAAAGAATCAGTAGATGTATGTAAAAAGGCAAGTATAAAAACTGTAATGATTACAGGTGACCATATAGCTACCGCAAAGGCAATTGCTAAAAATTTGGGAATCCTTAAATTAGGAGATATTGCAATTACAGGAGAGGAATTAGATAAAATACCACAAAAACAATTAGAAAAGGATATAATGAATTATTCTGTGTTTGCAAGAGTATCACCAGAGCATAAAGTAAGAATAGTAAAAGCATTTCAAAACAGACGGAAATATAGTAGCAATGACAGGAGATCGGGGTAAATGATGCTCCAGCTTTAAAAAATGCAGATATTGGTGTTTCGATGGGAAAACGGAGGAACAGATGTTGCAAAAAATGCTTCTGATATGATATTAGCTGATGATAATTTTGTTACAATTATAGAAGCGGTAAAAACAGGAAGACATATATATGAAAATATAAAAAAAGCAATACATTTTTTAATATCTACAAATGTTGGAGAAATTGTAGCAATATTTTTAGGCTTATTATTAGGATTAGAGACCCCACTTTTAGCCATACAATTATTGTGGATTAATTTAATAACAGATTCATTTCCGGCTATAGCTCTAGGATTGGAAGCTGCAGATAAAAACATAATGAATAAAAAACCAAACAATCATCAAAAAGGATTATTTGCAGATGGTTTATGGGGTAAAATTTTTATAGAAGGTATAATGATAGGTGTACTTACTTTATTTGCATTTAGCTTAGGAAATAAACTTTATGGATTACAAGTAGGAAGAACAATGGCCTTTATATCATTAGGTATGCTAGAATTAGTACATAGTTTTAATATAAGAACAGAAGAATCAATATTCAAAATAGGTATATTTAATAATTTATATTTAACAGGTGCAGTTGTATTAGGAATAATACTGCAAGTAGGTGTTGTTTTAATCCCACAGATATCAAATATATTTGATGTTGTTGTATTAAACAAAGAACAATGGATATATACAATTATAATATCAATATTGCCAATATTTATAATAGAAGCACAAAAAATGTTAAATAAAGCAAAATTTGAATGGAGAGAACGTATAGGCGTAAAATCATAATTATAAAAATGTAAAATTTAGATTTTAGTTCTAACTACTTATGTATTAATATAAATAGTTAGAACTCTTATTGTACAATAAAATATTTATATATTTTTAAAATATTACAAAAATATTACATATTTGTTACAATTTGTGTATATGTTTTCACTTAAAGGTAAAACAATAATACTAATTTCTAAATTTTAATACTAAAATTGAAATATCATACTAAATATTAGGCAATACAGCTTTTTTAGAGATATTCATATATTAGAATAATTAATCAAAAAAACTTGTCAAATACGGATACATAATGTATAATATATTCATATTATTTTACATTTGTTACAATAATATTATATATATATTACAATTTTGTTATTTCTATTGACATATTTAAAATATGAAATAAAATATATATATCAAAAGAGGTATGGACTTTATGAGAGTTATAAGTGGATCGGCGAGAGGAAAAAAGCTAGTTTCATTACCAGGATTAGAAACAAGACCTACATTAGATAGAGTAAAAGAAGCGTTGTTTAATATTATACAATTTGATATAAAAGAGGCAAAGGTGTTAGACTTGTTTTCTGGCAGTGGAGCTCTTGCAATAGAAGCTTTAAGTAGAGGAGCAAACAGTGCTGTATTATGTGATAATTCTAGAAATGCTGTTAAAATAATAGAAAAGAATTTAGAACTTACAAGAGTAAAAGCTAAGGCAAAAGTTATAAACAAAGACTATAAAGAAGTTTTAAATATTTTAAAAGATAAATTTGATATAATATTTTTAGATCCACCATATAAAAGTGATTATATTATAGAGGCAATAAACAAAATAATAGAAAATAATTTAATAGCTAAAGATGGAATAATAATTGCAGAAACTGATAATCAAAATAAAATAAATGAAATAAAAAAAATGAATAATATAGAAATATATGATGTTAGAAAATATGGTCTGGTATACATCGTATTTATTCGAAAGGAGTAAAAAAATGGAAATTTTTACATTACTAGAAACATTAGAGGATATAATGGAGAGAAGCAGAAATGTGCCATTTACCGAAAAAGGAATTGTAGAAAAGGAAGAGATTCTCGAAATAATAAAAGAGATAAGATTAAAACTTCCGGATGAATTAAAACAAGCTAAATGGATTAAAGAAGAAAGAGGACGTATTTTAGAGGAAGCACAAAGAGAAGCTGATAGTATTGTAAAAGAAGCAGAAAACAGAATAATTGCAATGATAGATGAACATGAAATTACTAAAAAGGCTTATGAACAAAAAGCAGAAATTATAGAAACTGCAAATGAGATGTCAAGAGAAATAAATAAAGGAACAAAAGAGTATGCGGACAATATTCTAGCAAATCTTGAATCAGCAATAAATAATGTTAGTGTATCATTAAACGAAGCAATAAAAACAATAGAAGTTAATAGAAAAGAACTTAAATAGTAAAGAATAAAAAAGGAAGTCAGAAATTAAAATGGAAGTCAGAAAAAATTAAAGATTTCCTAAAATTCCTGACTTTTTTAATTAGTAGTAAAGAATTAGGTAAATTTAGTTTAGATGTTAGATATTAGAGTTTAGAGATTAGAAATTTTAGGTAAATGACTCGAAGCAAGACATCTCATCTAATCTCTAATTTCTAACTTCTAATTTCTAGACAACAATTTAATAAAATAAGGAGAAACAAATGCCAAGAGGAAGAAGAAGTAAAAAGAAGAATAAAAGTAAATTAGATTTGCAAGTAGTTACTTTAATAGTTGCTAGTATTTTATTAGGTGTTTTAATATATACTAAATCAGGTTATATAGGAGAAACATTAAGCCCAATTTTAGGTGGAATTATGGGATGGATAAAATATATAATACCAATTGGGACATTTACAATTGCAATATTTTTAGCACGTGATGAGGACAAAGAAAATTGTATTAAAAAAATATTTCAATATGCAGTTCTTTTATTATGTATAACAACAATAATGACAGTTTTTCAAGTAGCACAAGGTAAATTAGATATAACAAAGGGATTTGAAGAAGCTGTATCTCAAGCATACAATAAAGGAACTAACAATATAGGTGGCGGAGCAGTTGGAGCAATTTGTGGGGTTTCACTTATAAACTTACTTGGAAAAGTTGCAACTGTAATATTTGCTATAGGAGTTGCATTAATTGACTCAATCTTTTTATTTGATATAAAACCGGCTGAATTATTAAAAAGATATTTGGAAAATAGAAATGAAAGAAGAAAAGAAGCAAAACTTGAAAGAAACGAAAGAATAAAACAAAAACAACTAGAAATAGATGATATTCCAATAGAGAAAATAGATAAAAAGAAAAAATCAAAAGGAAAAGAACTTGAAGATAATATAATTACAGAAGACCAAATTAATATAAAAATTGCAAGCAATGATAATCAATCAGCAGAAAATCAAGAAAGCTTATTTAAAAAGGCTGAAGAAGAAAAAGAAGATAAATCAAAAGAAGTTCTTGTTTTAGAGCATGCTTTAACAGTAGAAGATGAAAATTATGAATTTCCACCAATAGATTTTTTAAAACCAGGCAAATCTTCTACAAAATTAGGAAAAAAAGCTGTTACTGATACAGCAAATAAATTGCAAAAAACTTTATACAGTTTTGGAGTATCTGCCAAAGTAGAAAATGTTTCGGTTGGTCCATCAATTACAAGATATGAATTAAAACCAGCAGAAGGTGTAAGAGTAAATAAAATTGCAAATTTAGCGGATGATATAGCACTTAGCCTTGCTGCAGAAACAATAAGAATTGAGGCACCTATTCCTGGAAAACAAGCAGTGGGCATAGAAATACCTAATAAAGAGAAGGAAATTGTTTCGTTACGAGATATAATAGACACAAATGAATTTAAAAGTGCAAAGTCAAAATTATCATTTGCACTTGGAAAAGATGCTGCTGGAGAAGCGGTAGTTACAGATATTGCAAAAATGCCACACGTTTTAATAGCTGGAAGTACAGGGTCTCGGAAAAAGTGTTTGTATAAACACATTAATTACAAGTATAATATATAAATCAAAACCAAGTGAGGTAAAACTTGTAATGGTCGACCCTAAAGTTGTAGAACTTTCGGTATATAATGGCATACCACATTTATTAATACCGGTAGTAACAGATCCTAAAAAAGCAGCAGGAGCACTTGCGTGGGCAGTGCAAGAGATGGTTAATAGATATCATCTTTTTGCAGAAAAAAATGTTAGAGATATAGCTGGATATAATGAAGCATTAGAAAAAGAAGGGACAGAAGGAAAGCTTCCACAAATAGTAATAATTATAGATGAGTTAGCAGACTTAATGATGGTTGCAAAAAATGACGTAGAAGATGCAATATGTAGATTAGCACAGATGGCAAGAGCTGCAGGAATGCATTTAGTAATTGCAACACAAAGACCATCTGTAGACGTAATTACCGGTATAATTAAGGCGAATATAGCAAGTAGAATCTCATTTGCAGTAACTTCACAAGTTGATTCGAGAACAATACTAGATTCTGCAGGGGCAGAAAAACTTTTAGGAAAAGGAGATATGTTATTCTTTCCAACAGGGGTACTAAAACCTATAAGAATTCAAGGCGCATTTGTATCTGATAGTGAAGTTGAAAAAGTAGTCAGTTTCTTAAAAGAAAACGGTGGACCTACATATAGTGAAGATGTATTAGAGAAAATAGAAAGAGTTAATAGTACAGATAAGGAATTAGATGAACAAGATGAGGAAGAAGTTGATCCGTTCCTAATGGAAGCAATTGATACAGTTGTTGATTTAGGACAAGCATCAGCATCATTTATACAAAGAAGATTTAAAGTTGGATATGCGAGAGCAGGAAGAATAATTGATCAGATGGAGGCAAGAGGAATAATTTCTGGATACGAAGGAAGTAAACCAAGACAAGTTCTTGTATCAAAAGAACAATGGCAAGAGTTAAAAACAGCAAAACCAGTAGAAGAAACAACATCAGAAGAATAAAAATATACGAAAGAAGGGTAAAATATTGTCTAAAGAAGATTTTTTTTCTAAACTTAATATAAGAGATTATAATAATCAATTAGAGGATGTATTAGAAGGTAAATCTTTTTCTGAAGGCTCAAAAAATATCCTTCTTAATATTTTGTATAAAATGGAAACAGCTTATGATGATTATAAAAAAGTAAAAGTTCAAGTTGATTTAAAAAAAGAATTATTAGAATCAACAATAAACATTATAAAAGACAACTGCAATGAAATTGAATTAATAAAACCAAAATTAAATGAAGAAACAAAACTTGGAGACGAAAAATATATTGTAAAAAAAGAAGAAAATAAAATAATGTCGTATCCAAATGAAAAAACAGTATTTTATGCATTAAATCGTCTAAAAAAAGATAGATTTATTTTAAACAACAAATATAAAATAATAAAAGATGCTATGGAGGAATTGCTTAATCAAGGATATATAATAGATAAAGACGAAATAATAAGAGATTTTGATGGTTGGACATGGCATATTGTTTCTGAAGAAATAGAAGAATATATATACAATCTTGTATATCAAAATATAAAGATATTGTTTGGAAATGAATTTTTGAAAAATGCTTTATATAATAATCAGACAGTTGATATTATAGTCGAATTAGAAAATAAATTACAGGAAATATCTAATGAAGATATAGAAAGCGATATGTCAAAATTAATTTACCAAATAGCAATATTAGAAAATATAAAAAATAATGAAGAAAAAAAAGAATATGTACTAAATATAAAAAAAGAACTAGAAAAAGAATTAGTTCAAATGAATAATAAGAAAGAGTATCTTCAAAAAATAGCAAATCTTAAAAAAGTAATAGGAAAAGGGATAAAAGAAATTGATGAAAAAATAAATAATAATAAATTATTACGAGAAAGCTTTATAGAAGAAAATAAGCTTTTAGATGAAGACAAAAAGATATTTAGCCTTAGTGAGTATTCTGAGGTTATTCAAAAAAAACGAGAGAATTTATTAAGACAATTAGATGAATACAGTGAATTTATGAAGCCATTTAACTTTGTAAAAACAAAAACAGAAGTTTCTAAAAAATATAAATTATTAAATGAAATAGATTTAAGTGGAGATATTGAAGTTGAAATACATAGAATATTGATAGATTTACAAAAATGTTTTTTAAAACTACTAAACCAAAAATTTAAAAATATTCAATCAAAGAAAGAGATTATAGAATACATATATTTATTTAGATACTATAAATTAATATATATAAATAAAGAAAAACAGATTAAAGATGTAGATGAATTAAAAGAAGATATAAGAAAAACAGAAAAACATTTAATAACAAAAGCTTGTAAATTAAAAGCAGTGAATATATTGTGTCAGGATATAGAAAAAAATTATGAATTAGTATCGAAAATATTAAGTTACAACATTATAGAATTAGAAGATGTAAATTTAGAATTTAAAAAACATGATAAAAATATTGTACTTAATATATATGATGATGATACAATAGAAGACTCTATAATCTATGATGGAAACGAAGAATTAAATGTTAAATTTAATAAAAAAATAAAATTATTTAATTAAACAAATGAATAAATTGCAAATATTGTATGGGCGGACGCTCTAAGTCCGCCCACAAGAAAATAAATATTAACAAAATAAATGCAAACATTGTAGGGGCGGATTCCATATCCGCCCGAAAAGAAACAACCAGATTAAACCCAATGCAAACGTTGTAGGGGCGGATTCCATATCCGCCCACAAGAAAACAATCAATAACAATAAGAAAAGGAGTGTTAAAATGAATATTAGTTTTTTAGGAGCAACAAAAACAGTTACAGGTTCAAATTTTTTATTAGAAGGAGCAGGAAAGAAAATATTAATAGATTGTGGACTTTATCAAGGTAAAGCTGCAGAAGAAAGAGAGAATTATGCAGATTTTCCATATAATGTTAATGAGATAGACTTTTTATTACTTACACATGCACATATAGACCACTCTGGTAAAATACCAAAATTATATTTAGATGGATATAAAAATCCAGTAATTGCAACAAAAGCAACATGCGATTTATGTTCTATAATGTTACCAGATAGCGGACACATACAAGAAATGGAAAACGAATGGAAGAACAAAAAAAGAATAAGAAAAGGGCTTCCAGCAAGACCACCACTTTATACAGCACAAGATGCAATAAATTGTATAGAATTATTTAAACCAGTACAGTATGATGAAATAGTAGAACTTACGCCAGATATACATGTAAGATTTAATGATGCAGGACACATGCTTGGTTCTAGTATTATAGAAGTTTGGATTAAAGAAAATGGAAATGAAAAAAAGATAGTATTTACTGGGGATTTAGGAAATAATGATATACCACTTTTAGATTCACCAACAATGATTGAAACAGCAGATTATTTGGTTATGGAATCAACTTATGGTGGAAGACTTCATATAAGAAATGATGATAAGGCAGAGATGTTCTTAAATATTGTTGCAGAAACTTTAGATAAAGGTGGAAATGTAGTAATACCTTCATTTGCAGTTCGGAAGAACACAAGAAATACTATATGAACTAAATAAATTAAAAGAGGAAAGAAATGATGAAGGATTTTTAGAAAAATATGAAAAATTAATGAAAGCACCAGTGTATGTAGACAGTCCACTTGCAATATCAGCAACTGAAATATTTAGACAAAATATGAATCTTTTTGAAGAAGAAGTAAGAGAAGAAATACAAAGAGGAGACAATCCACTAGAATTTCCAGGATTAAAATTTACACAAACAGCAGAAGAATCAAGAGCACTTAACGAAAGTACTACACCATCAATAATTATATCTGCAAGTGGTATGTGTGATGTAGGACGTATAAAACATCATTTAAAACACAACTTATGGAACCCAAATAGCACAATATTATTTGTAGGATATCAAGCGCCAGGAACACTCGGAGCAAAAATTGTAAATGGAGAAAAAAAAGTAAAAATATTTGGAGAAGAAATTGCAGTAAATGCAAGAATAGAGTATATAGAAGGATATTCTGGACATGCGGATCAAGAGTGGCTATTAAACTTTGTATATTCATTTATAACAAAACCAAAACACATATTTTTAGTCCATGGTGAACCAGAAGGACAAAAAATATTAAAAGATAAAATAATAGAAACAACAAATATACCAGTCACAATACCTGACTACGGTGATAATTACAAACTAGATGATAAGATATCTATTGAATCAAAATTAGACATTGCAGACAAAAACAAATACCTAAGATTAGAAGTAATAGACAGACTATCAACATTAAAAGAAGAGTTAGAAGACATGTCTATAATGATAAAAGAAGACATTGTAGATGAAGACAAAAAAGATGAAGAGATAGAAGCAATAAACGACAAGATAAAAGAACTAGAACAACAAATAGTAAAAATAATATCATAAAACAAATGCAAACGTTGTAGGGGCGGACGACCCTGTCCGCCCGAAAAGGAGAAACAAATGGAAAAATATTATAATTATGCAATAATTGGAAATAAAGAAATAACAGCAAGTTTTACTAAAAAAGGAGAACTTATAAGATTTTTTTATCCTAATACAGATTACAGACAATTCATAAACTTCTTACATGTAGGGGTTAAAATAAATGATTCTTCAATGATTTATATGCATGATGATGTAAATAATGCATATCACCAATATTATACAGAAAATACAAACATATTAAACACAGAAATATTAAATACATATTTTGAATTGAAAGTATTACAAACAGACTATGTATGTAGTGACAAAAACATATTAGTAAGAAAATATAAAATGAAAAACAACAACAGTATAGATTTAAATGTAAACTTCATTGTATATTCTTCACTTTTAACAAATGAAAATAATCAGGTAAGTGGATATTATAAAAACAATGCCTTATTTCAATATATGCATGATTATACATTTACTATATGTTCAGACAGAAAAATTGAAAAATCACAAATAAACAATAATCAAGCAAATATACAAACTGGAATAATAGGAGACAAAGACTATGTAGGAATGTCAAACGATTCTAGTATTAGCTATAATTTAGGAACATTAAAACCAAATGAAGAAATTGAGTTTTGTATTTATATTACAGCTTTAAATGGTTCTGATGTAAAAAATACAGAAAAACAAGTAGAAGGTATAAAAGATATCGATTATAAAAAGGAACTAGAAAAAACAAAAAAATATTGGGAAAAATATGTAAAAGATCATGATACAATAAAACTTACAAATTCGAATTCAGAATATATGAATAGATTAAAAAAGATATACAAAAGAACAATACTTTTATATCCATTACTAACCAATCATTTAACAGGTGGAATATCAGCAGCAGTAGAAATTGATGAAGACAGAACAAAATGTGGAAGATATTCATATTGTTGGCCAAGAGATGGGATATTCATAACAAATGCTTTAGACGTATTAGGTATGGAAAAGGAAACAGAAAAATTTTATAAAACATTTTGTAAAATGACCCAAAGTAAATCTGGAATGTGGGAACAAAGATTTTATACAGATGGAAGCTTAGCACCATGTTGGGGTTATCAAATAGATGAAACAGCAAGTGTAATATATGGAGTATATAATCATTATGAACACACAAATAATTTAAAATTTTTAAAAGACACATTAAAAATGTGTGAAAATGCTACTAAATACTTAAAAATATATATTGAAAATGTATTAAACAACAAGAAAGAAGAATATAAAAGTTATGATATATGGGAAGAAAATGAAGGAATACATACATATTCATTAGCGGCAATATTTTCAAGCTTTGAAAAAATGATAAAGATTTATGAAAAACTAAAACCTGAATTTGAAGGAAACAGACTAAGACTAGAAAAGATTGAAAAAGAAGATGCTATTCTTAAAAAATATTTACTTCAAATAAAAGACTATATTTTGAAAAACTTATACGACAACAATAAAAAGACTTTTATAAGAAATAGTGATGGAAAAATGGATATAAGCCTACTTGGACTTGCTACACCATTTAAGCTATTTTCACCAAAAGAAAAGAAAATATTAAATACTATAGAAAGAATAGAATTAACATTAAGAACATATACAGGAGGATACCTAAGGTATGAAGGAGATAACTATGTAGGAGGAAATCCTTGGGTAATTGCAAACTTATGGATGGCAGAGTATTATTTATCAGCAGGAAATAAAAAGAAAGCAAGAGAATGCTTTGACTATGTAGTAAAAACAGCAACAGAATATGGATTTTTACCAGAACAAGTAGACAACAATACAATGCAAGCAAAATGGGTAATTGGCCTTGGATGGTCTCATGCAATGTTTATAGACGTACTTAAAAAATTATACAATTAAAACAAACGTTGTAGGGGCGGGCCTCGTGTCCGCCCGAAAAGAAACAATTAACACCAAACCCAATTCAAACGTCGTAGGGGTCGCACCCTTGGACGACCCACAAATACAAACCAGCAACAAAACGAATGCAAACATTGTAGGGGCGGATTCCATATCCGCCCGAATAAGATTAAATAAAGCAGGGAAAATGATTAATAATATTTATT
>CANPYN010000023.1 GCA_947588635.1 uncultured Clostridia bacterium | reverse complement strand
TACAAATTTTTATCTACAAACTTTTGGAACATGAAATCAGATGGTCAACATAATACTAACGTTGTGGTCGTTAATAATAACGATACTTCCGCTAAACAAAAAGAAGATTTACTTAATGCTCTTCAACTCTCTCAACAAAATTTTAATAATGATAATAATGAAGATGTTGACAATGATTAATTATTATGTTATAATGTTCTTATGACATATTAGATGACCTATCTAGATATGGCAATATGACAGATTCAATTTTTTTATTTAGCAAGTGTAGCACAAACTTTATCCGTGCGTTGAAAGTAATTTATTCTTTCCACTTGCTAACTTTTTATTGACTTCTGTTATTTACTATTATTTATAAAATCCTTTTATTATTGAGTAGGTTTTCCCTACTCCTTTTTTATAGGCAAAAAAACTTTTAGCCGAATAATATATTGCTATGATATAAGCCGATAATATAATAACATGAAAGTATATAAGATATAAAAGTATATGGTAGAAGATAGAATGTAGAAGATATGGGCTTAAAATATAAAGCATTAGGATATAAGATATAGAAGATAGAAGATATGATATAGAAGATAGAAGATATGATATATGGGTTAATATATAAAGCATTGGGATATAGAAGATAGAATATATGGGTTAATATATGTGGGTTAATATATGGGTTACCATTTTCAAACAACAAATTTACAAAACAAAAACAACCATATGCCTCTTTAAAAAAATTGGTGCGAGTTGTATATATAAATATATAATATATATAACTCAAATCAAAAAAGTGATTAAAAAAGTGGTTTAAAGCTAGATATATCAAGGGTTAGAGGCACATTAAAAAAGGGGACATTTTTTGACCAGTTTTTTTAAAAAAAGGGGACATTTTTTGTCCCTTTTTGTTGCAACTATAAAACGACTATGATATAATAATATTAAGAGGTGCTTTGTGTAATGAGCAGAGATGGATATAAGTTAACGAAGAATACAAAATACATAAGAGAAGATGGGACATATTGGGAAACACAGGAAAAGATAATAAGTAGGTATAATGAAAAGGGATACTTGTATAGAAATAAGAGTGACAATATAAAAGCATTTTTAGATAAGCCATATCCAGATGAATTAAGTTGGGCAGAAAAAGGAAAATTAGGTAGATTAGAATATGAAATAAAATCAGACCAGATGTTAGCATATAAGTCAGGTAATACAATAAAGCCACATACAGTAACGACTATTGGGAAGATACTAGATACAGAAGAAAAACAAACAAGAAGATTTATAAGAAAATGTAAGAAATATGGAGTTATAGGAGAGGCAAAAATACAGATAGATAAAAATATAAAGAAATGTTATTTTATAAATCCAAGATATAAGCTACATGGAAATAGAGTGTCACTAATAGCATTCCTAGTATTTGAAAAAGAGTTAAAGAGGGAAATACCAAGTTGGGCAATAAGTAAATATTTAGAGGATATGAAACTATCAGACACAAAGGTAGAAGTTTTAAAATAACTTACGACTATAAAGGAACTACGACTATCACGATTTTGTTATTAGCAACAAAATGGTTTACGACTATAAAAATTGCTTACGACTATACGACTATGAAAAAAATTTCCAAATGCTTACGACTATGATTTACACACACAAGAAAATGTGATATAATAAAATTAGGTTAAAAGAAACATTGTTGTATTAAAAAAGAGGTTATTTATTATAATGCCTCTTTAATTTATAATAATTATATATCAATTTGAAACGTAAACGCATCAAAAATCAATTTTTATATTAAAATGGTATAAGATTATACCTAAAGAATAAAAACGCCTTAAAATCGAAATATGAGCGTTTAAAGTATATATCAAAAATAATATATTATAAAAAAGTTATCCACATTATCAACATAGTTATTCACATACGCTTTAAATGAGCATAAATGGTGAAATAAAGTATTTTTATATTAAAATAGTGTAATTACTATATCAATATATAAAAGTGCTTTAAAATCGATTTTAGAACGTTTTAGATATATTTATATAATTATTTATATACTATTTATGCAAATTTATTTCACAAAATACATATTTTGCGCAATCATATATAAAAAATAAAGAGGTTGTTACGCCTCTTTAAAATTAGCTTCTTTTTATTACACTTGCAAATGCAGCGATAAACATAATTACTATAAATAAAATTAATTGCATTTTCTATACCTCCTATATTAATCTTTTTGTCCTTTTATCAGTTTTAAAATTTTTATTGTTCATTGTTTAACACCTCTTCAATAAATTTATTAAGCAATTTATTTATTTTCTTTTCAGCTTCTTTACGGTTATTATTAATATAAATTTTTTGTGCTTTATCATTATATTTTTTTATAATATCATAGCTTACTTTAATATTTCCAAACGCTTTGTATCCTGTGCATATGCAAGTATTATTGCCAATTTCGTATATATCGCTGTACCACCCATTAACACCGCAAGTATAATATTTTGGTTCAGTATAAATTAATAACCAACATAAATTACAATAACCTACACTAATTACATTTTCATAATTTTTTAAAATCTCTTTTTTTGTTACCTTTACTTTTAACATAATAATCACCTTTTAACCTTTCTTTTATATTATATGTAAGATACCTTAAAATATTACTAGCGTTTTTCTTTGTGTTTCTCTACACTTTAGCATATTTTCTTTTTTCTTACATTTATTATTATAACACTTGTGTTATATATTGTCAATACTTTTTTTAAAATTTGTTAAAATTTATTTGTTATATTTTGATTGTATATTTATTATAGCTTGTTGTTGCGCCTCTTTAATCATATTATCACTTGTTGTACTGTCTACATCTAGCGCCATAATTATTATAAATGTTATTACTATTATTAACACATATAAAATTATTTTTAGATTTTCTTTTATTTTCTTTTTATTCATTTTTATCACCTCTTTTTTATTTTAAAATTATACCCTAATATAGTACCCTCTTTATTGTTGTACTTACATTATAACACAAGAGCTATATCATGTCAATAGTTTTTATTAAATTTTTTTAAATTTATTTGCAAGATATATTTCGCACGTGTATATATAATATGTTATATTTTATTTAAGTATACCTATATAGTATATAAATATTTTATTATTATATTATATTATATTATTATATTTTTATTCCTATTATTACACTATTTTTTTACTAGGTCACTTGACCGCCTAGACCCTATTTTTGAAATAGGGCGGAGTGGCGTTATTCAGCTTATCCCAACGGGAAAAATAAAAAAATCACATACAACCACTTGACAACCAAATAACAACTATGATATAATAAAGATGTAGGGGGGTGTGAATAATGGAAATAATAAAAGGGAGTAAAGATGAGAGAGCGAAAATTTTAGCAAAATACATTATAAAAAATAAGAGTACAGTAAGGGAAACGGCGAAGAAATTTAATGTAAGCAAAACAACTGTACACAATGACATTACGGAAAGATTAGAAAAAGTAAGTCCCTCACTAGCCTTTAAAGCGAAGCAAATATTAGAAATTAATAAAGAGCAAAGGCATATGAGAGGTGGATTAGCGACAAAATTAAAATATCAAAAAATGGAATTAAAAGAAAGTGAGGTTGAATAGAATGCGTTTGTGGCATTATAAACTAATACCAGTATTACCTAATAAGATGTTAGTGAGCCAATGGCAAGAATGCATAGCTATAAAGAGGCAATGGGAGAAACGGAACATTAAAACATAGACTTGTTAGTTATGTTATGAATTATGATAAAGAATATTTTTTAGCTTATGTTTATAGAGTATGTGAAGAAATGGTAAATAGACAAATAATATTTCAAAACAGATATTTAAAAGAAATAGAAGAATTTTGTGGGCTTATAGGTGTATGTACTATTACATATCCTGAACATAACGACAGATATTTAAAACAATGTTTATACAATTTAGAAGAAAAATACGACAGAGGAATAATAACAAAAGATGAATATGAAAAAATAATAAAAAAGCAATATGAAGAAATACTTGAAAAAGTTAAATGGTAATAATATAGGAGGAAGTATCAATGCAAAGAATAGAGAATATAAAAGACATTTTACTTATAGGAAACAATTTAATAATAGACAGAGGTGGGCAAAATAAGGAAATAATAGTAATAAAGGACAACATATTTGAGAAAATAAGTGCATTAGGGGAATTTTTAAGAGCATTTGGACTAGAAATGAGAGTAAGAGTGATATGAGCAAATATATTTTTACAAAAAATGAGATAGAAAATGCAAAAAAGCGTTTTAATGATAGAATAAAGAAAGGGACATCGAAGAATTATAATAAATATTTTAAAAAGTTAATGAGTTCCTTTAAAGATGTAAGGAGTAAGATATGAAAAATAAAGTATATATAGTAACAGGTGGAACATATAGTGATTATAGCATATATGCCGTATTTTCAGATAAAGAAAAAGCAAAAGAGTATATAAAAAATAAATTAAAGATAGAAGAAAGCTATGATTGTTTATATGACAAAGATTATTTTAAAATAGAAGTATGGCATATAGATGAAAATATAGAAATAGCAGAAGAAATAGAGTTAGAAATGACATTTAGATATAATGATATTGGAAATATAGAAATTATTAAAATAGAGAATGAAATATATTCTGAATTTGAGGCAGAAATCAAAGAAAAAATAACATATGATGAAATATTTATGAGAATTGAAGATAAAACTATTTCTACTTCTACAGTAGGTAAATTGAGAATTACTAGAAAAAAGAATAATAATAAAGATAATGAAAGTGAAATAGAAAGAATTAAGAAAATAGGATATGATACGATAAAAAGGATAACATACATAAAGAAAGTATTAGGTATAGATGATATAGAAGAAATAAATAACATGATAAATAAAAACTAGGAGGCTAAATATGAAAGAAAACATAATAGGTGATGAAAATAACATATGTAATAGTGAAAAAGAGATATTAACTGCAATAAAGAGGCATAGAAAGAGAATATATGCCTATATAGATGTTTTAGTAAGTAATAGAACTGCTAAAAAGATAAAAAAGAAAGGTATATTAATAATGGGATGTAAGAGGGATGAAAAATGAAAATTATAGAATTATTTGCAGGAATTGGTGCTTGTAGTAAAGCATTAGAACGATTAGGAGTAGATTTAGAGATAATAGATGCAGTGGAGATAGATAAATATGCTATTGCGAGTTTTAATGCTATACATGGTACAAATTTTGAGCCACAAGATATAACAAAATGGGATAAAAATTATGAAAATATAGATATAATAACACACGGCTCGCCTTGCCAGGATTTCTCCGTTGCAGGAAAACAAGCTGGTGGCGATAAAGATAGTGGAACAAGAAGTAGTTTAATGTATGAAACTATAAGAATAGTTGAAAAAATAAGACCTAAATATGTATTATGGGAAAATGTCAAAAATGTGTTAAGTAAAAAGCATAGACATAATTTTGATAATTATTTAGAAAAAATGACTGAACTAGGTTATACGAACTATTATCAAGTGTTAAATGCAAAAGACTATGGCATGTGTCAAAATCGTGAGAGGCTGTTCACTATTAGCATAAGAAATGATATAAATAAAAAATTTATATTTCCAGAGCCACAAGAATTAAAATTAAAACTTAAAGATATACTTGAAGATGAGGTAGATGAAAAATATTATTTAGATAAAGAAAAGATTATTAAAATACAAAATAGCTCTTTTATGCAAGAAAAGAAGAGAATACAAAATAAAGAATATTGTGATACTTTACTAGCAAGAGATTGGAAAGACCCTAAATGTGTACAAGTAGGAGAATTAGACATCAAAGGACACGACTGTATAAAGCGAGTATATTCAACAGATGGAATATCTCCTACACTAACTGATATGCAAGGTGGTAATAGACAACCAAAAGTAAAAGTAGAAAGAACGCCATTAAAATTTTTAAACAGAAATCAAAGAAATATAAAAGGAGAATATAGTTTTTGCGTTGATAACTGTAATACTGGTGGAGTAAAAGAAATCTATGAAGATAATTTTAGAATTAGAAAGTTAACGCCAAAAGAATGTTGGCGACTTATGGGTTTCGATGATGAAGATTTTGAAAAAGCGAAATCAATACCTACAAGTAACACTCAACTTTATAAACAAGCAGGCAATAGTATAGTTGTAAATGTATTAGAAAAAATATTTAAGGAGTTGCTAAAATGAAAGAGAAAGCATTAGAATTAATTAAAAAATATGGTCAAGACTTTGAAAAACAAAAAGTATTAGAGGAAATGAATGAATTAGCAAATGAAATATTTAGAGATATTAATCACAGAGAAATAAATCGCATGAATATACTAGAGGAGCGAATAGATGTAGAATTTATGCTAAACATGTTAGATGAAATATACTTTTTTAGTGATAAAGACAAAGAAAAAATGTGGGAAATGAAGAAAAAGAAAATAGATGACAATTATTTTAAGGAGTGAAAAATGAAAAAAGTAAATAATAAAGAAGAATTTGATTTATATGATTTTATGAGTAGAGATTTTTATATTGTTGATTGTAAAGATTTTATATATTTTCCGAGAAAAGTTAATGTTATTGAATTTAAAATGGCATATAATTCTCCTATTATTTTTAAACTAAATGTAACAACTTGTTTGAATGAACCTATGGAGATGTACAAAGAAGAATTAGAAAGATTTAAGACTTTTGAGGAAGCCAAAAATTATGCAAAAAAATTAAATGAAATACCAGCAAATAAAAAGAAAGCAGAAGAATGGAATAATCCAAAAGCTAAAGAAGAACTATTATTACTACAAGAACAATTAAGAAATGAAAAAATTGATTATTAAGGAAAAAAGGAGAAATAATATGAAATTAAAAGATGCAATAGAAATATGTAAAAATTTTAATGATGGATATACATTTAAAGAATGTGAAATATGTTCTAACTTCAACGAAAAAGATAGTTGTTGTAATAAAAAGAAATGTGATAATTTAAAGGCAATAGAAAAAGTGTTGCAAGAATTAGAAAAATTACAACAAGATAATTATAGATTAGATAGAGAAAATCAGTTAATGTTTGAAAGTCAAATTAATTCAATACCAAAAGAGAAAATGGAAGAACTAGAAAGACAAAATAGTATAATAAAAAAACTAAAGGATAAGATGATAGGAGATAGAATGGAGCAATTTGATGATTATAATGTATATTTAATAAATAGTTATTTAGATATTATAGAGGGGGAAGAAAAATGATAATCAATTGTGATGAAGAAGTAATAACAATTATGGGAGATGGATTTAGGATAAATATAGATGCAGAAGAGGGTTTAGAACTAGCAAGAAAAATAGAAGAATATTATGATGAGGAGGCAGAAAATGACAATTAAAGAGTTAAGAAAAAGTAATAATTTGTCACAAAAAGAGTTTGGCAGAATTATTGGAGTAACACAAGCAGCAGTAAATAAATGGGAACATAACGATGTTAAATTAAGTCAAGAAAATCAAGATAAAATAGATAAGATTTTTGGCTTAAAAAGAGCAATGACAAGAGCAACAAGTCAAGATTTAGGAATATAGGAGGCAAAATATGTTAATTGTAATAAAATGTATAACAATATATTTCTTAATAATAAATATAATATTGTTTTTTAACAGTACAAAAAGGCAGAATGTTAGTGGTGTATTTGTACAATGTTTAATATATTATCTTCCGGTATTGATATTAATAATGTTTTTATTAAAAATATAAAAGCCAATGAGCTTATAGTTTTATGCTATAGGCTCTTTTTTTAAGTGAGGGAAAAGATATGGAACAAGTAGATGAAAAGAGTATAATAGATAGAATAGAAAGAACAGAAAATATATTAAAAAATGGCATTGGAAATGATATTATTACATATTTAGCGGTACTAGATATGTTAAGAAGTGATTATGAAGATGTAAAAATGATAGAAAAGGCAAAAGAAACAAGTAGAAAAATAATAGAAATGATAGAAAATGAAAAAGACATTAAAGATAAAGAAAAAGTAAATATATTTGCAAGAAATTCGTATGATACATTAGCAAGAAATGGCGATTTTGAGGCATTTATGATAGCTATGGAGTGGAATAGACCTATAAAACAGCAATTTTATCTACCTAGAAGAAGAGTTTTAAAGAAACATAACTTTATACAAAGCATACAAGATTTACTAGATAGAAAAATTAAAATGTTAGTATTAGAAGCACCACCTGGAATTGGTAAATCAGTAATGGGAGAATTTGCATTTGCATATCAATACATTATGCACCCAAACACAAAATCTTTAATGGGTGGAAATGCCAATATGCTTGTTACTGGCTTTTATCAAGACATAATGGACTTTTTAACAAGTTCAGAGTATAGATTTAAGGAAATATTCCCAAATTTTCCAAGTATTGAGGCTAGTGCAGAGTATAAGATGATATATACGGAAAGAAAAAAGCGTGAGCCTAACATGATGTTTGTATCTATTGAGGTAGGTGCAACTGGAATAATACACGTTGATGGTATGTTATATGTAGATGACTTAATAAAGACAGCAGAACAAGCAAATAATCCAGAACAATGTAAAAAGATAAGATATGCTTATACTGGTATGTTACAGGACCGTTTAGTAAATGCTGATGTACCAATACTTGTAATTGGAACAATGTGGTCTATAAACGACCATATAAGTTATTTAAAAACAAAATATGGTGGTGAAAGTTGGTTTAGGAGTATATCTGTACCATGTATGAATGAGACACATACGGAGAGTAATTTCATGTACGATTATGGTTTAGAAAAAACAGTAGAACATTGGGAAAGACTAATAAGAGATGATGATGAAATAATTGCAATGGCAAAATTCTTTTGTATAGCAATGGATAGAGAGGGTAAACTATTTAATACAGACACATTTAACTATTTTAGTGAATTACCAAAAGAAGAGCCAGACCAAATTGTATCTGCGGTAGATGTAGCATTTGGTGGTGGAGATAGTTATTCTATGCCAATAGCATATGTTTATGGTAGAGATGTATATATACCAGATTTAATATATACAAAACAAGGTACTAAATATTCAAGACCAGCAACAGTTGCAAAAATAAAGCAACATAATATAAGTAGGGTGCATTTTGAGGCAAATAATGGTGGTGAAGAAGTGGCACAAAATATAATATCAGACTGTATAAAAGATGGTGTTGTATGTAATATAACATGGAGTAAAGTACCCTCAACTAAAACAAAACTAGATAGAATATTAGCAGTATCAAGTCAAATAGCTGGAAATGATGATAATTTTGGTACATACAAGTTATATTTTTTAGCAAAAGATAAACAAACCTTTGAATATAAAAAGTTTATGTCATGCTTAAAGAGATTTTCACAAAGTTTAGATATACAAGGAAAACAAGAAGATGATGCACCAGATAGTTTAGCAAATTTATTACAAAATGTTTTACAAAAAGTAAGATTTGCAAAAGTAACAAGCACTATTTCAAGGCGTGAAATTGGAATTTAAGACACTTTTATTATTTAGGTATATAACAAGTCTATTTCAATATAAAAATCGTTTTTTGACACGTTTTTGAGCGAATTTTAAGCAAAATACTTGCATTTTTTACGAAAATATGCTATAATAGAGTTAGAGAGATATGAAAATTAGGGGTGGAGTATATGCCTATAGTAAGTAGAGATGGACATGAATTACTATCAAATAATGGTTTAACATTTGGTAGAAGTCGTATATATACTGAATTAGAAGTAAATGAAAAAAATATATTAGAAATACTAGAAAATTCTCTACCAATACATGAAAAAAATGTGCAAGAAATGAAAATGTTAATAGATTACTATTTAGGAAATCAAGATATACTTTACAGACAAGATGCCTATTCTAGTAATGTAAACAATAAAGTTGTAATAAATTATGCACAGAGTATAGTAAGAGATATAATAGGATATACATTTGGAAAAGATATTGAGTATGTTCAACGAAAATCAAAAGATATAGAGGCAGTAGAAGAGTTAACTAATGTACTGCAATATGAAGATATATCACTTACAGATTTAACAACCGCATTATATGCAAGTATATGTGGATTTGGTTATCAATGTACTTTAGCAAGTGATGATTTTTTAGATGAAACACCTGAAATAGGTATAAAAATAGGAAGTTTAAATCCATTATATACATTTGTAGTACAATCATATGCTTTTAAAAATCCTGTTGTATTAGCTTGTACATATTATAAAACAGATACTAAAACTACATATATACTATATGACAAGGATTTTGTAACAATAGTAGAAAATAATAAAATAATAAGTCGTAAGAAACATTCACTTGGTGGAATACCAATTACAATGTTTGAAAATAATGAGTTTTTACTTGGAGATTTTGAAACAGCCACTACAATATTAGATGCTTTAAACAAAGTAGCCTCTGATAGTGTAAATGATATAGAAAATTTTGTTAATAGTTTACTTGTACTTGTAAATGCAACATTAGGAGATACAGAAGAAGAAGTAAATGAAACAGTAAAATCAGTAAAGAAAAATAGAATTATAGAATTAAAATCTTTACAAAATTTACAAGCAGATGCAAAATATATTACACCACAATTAAATCCTGAAAATACATCTAAATTAAGGGAATATCTTGAAGAAAGTTTATGGAAGATAATAGGTATTCCAGATAGGAAAACACGTGGTGGTGGCGGTGGAGATACCGGAGATGCCGTTAAATTAAGAGATGGTTGGGCAGATATAGAAGTTGTTGCAAGAAACAAAGAAAAATATTTTAAGAAATCTAAAAAGCAACAATTAGCCATTGCCTTAAATTTATTAAGAAAAGTAAATGACAAGTTAAAAGATTTAACAGTAAAAGATATAGACATAAAATTTAGCAGAAATAAATCTGATAATTTATCTACAAAATCACAAGCATATGCTACATTAATAAATACAAATACATTAAATCCTGTAGATGCTTTAGAGATAGTTGATATGACAACTAATGTAAATGAAGTAATCAATAGGGGAGAACAATATAGATTAAAAAGGCAAGAACAGTCTATAGAGTATGATAAAAAAGTAAGAGAAATAAATGGAAATGAAAGTTCTAGTGCTAATAACATAGTAGAGGGAGAGGAAAATTAAGGTATGATAGAGAAAGATGAAACAAGTGAAGTAATAAAATGTCCTATTTGTGGAAAAGTTTTATTTGTAAAACATAAAGAAACAAGTGGGAAAATAGATATAAAATGTTTACGTTGTAAACAAATAAGTCAAATAGAATTAAAGAAAAATTAATAATAAAATAAGAGCTAAAAAATCAAAGAATTTAAGAGCCAATGGGGTGTAAATCATCTTGTTGGCTCTTTTTATATCCTCCTTTAAAGGAGAAAAAATAGAGTTCGCACAGAGAAGTGCTATAATCACACTCAAATTTGCTCTATCTTGTCGAGCTATAAATTCAAGACACATATTCGCACAGAGAAGTGCTATAATCACTATGTATGAGAAAGGAAATTTATGGAATTAGAAGAATTACTTGGAGATGCCTATAAAGAGGGCATGACATTTGATGAAGTAAAAGCTGCTTTATCAGGAAAGAAATTAGCCGATTTATCTAGTGGAAATTATATAAATAAAGAATGGGCTAATAAAGAAAAAGAAGATTTGCAAAATAGTTTAAATCAGCAAATCGAAGATTTACAAAATCAACTTAATGGAAAATTAACAGAAGATGAGAAAGTAAATCAACAATTACAAGCAAAAGACAAAGAAATTGAAAAATTACTAAACACTATAAAACAAAGTGCTATAAAAAGTAATAAATCAAAAATAATGTTATCTACTGCTGAAATTAGAGGAAAATTAGGCATTAACGAGGATGATACTGATTTTAATTCCTTTGCAGACTTAATAACAGTAGAAGATGATAAGAATAGCACATCAATTAGTGCATATTTATCTACATTATTAAAATCTGCTTATGACAAAGGCTTTGAACAAGCTCAAAAAGAGCAAATGGGCAGTAACAATTCATTAATCACAGGTAACAAAAATGATGATGCAGATGACAATATAGGAGCAAGACTAGGAAAGAAGAACAAGGAAGCATATGAAAAGGTTTCAAATGCTAAATCATCATTTTTTGGAAATTAATATAAGGAGGTCAATTTAAATGGCAAATATGATTGAAAAAAACGAATATGGTGTTAGAAAAACTATACTTATTGCACCAGAACTAGCATTTGCTATACCAGTACAAGTAGGAAATACTGGAATAGATGCTGATGAAAAAACAGGAAAGAAAATTATAAAAGCTGGTACAGCTATTGGTGGTAGTACAAGTGTTTTCGGAAAAAGAGATGAAGTTCTAAACAAAACTGAAACAGCAGAAGAAGCACAAGGTATTTTACTACATGATGTTGATGTAACAGCAGGTGCTAATAATGGTAGTATGTTAGTAGCTGGATATGTTGATACTAATAAAATTGATACAAAAGATTTACCAACAGAAGATGTACAAAAAGCACTAACAAGAATATTATTTATGAAAGGTATATAACAAAAATTATATATAGAGAGGAGTAAAGAGATATGCAATCAATTTTTGATATTGTAACAGCACAATCAGTAGCAAGTTACTGGAATGATGTGCCAAACATAGAACCATACATGGGAGAAGAACTTTTCCCAGCAGAAAAACAACTTGGAACAGAAATATCTTATATAAAAGGTAGCAGAGGTATTCCAGTTGAAATTAGATTATCTACTTTAGATGTAAAAACAATGATTAGAGATAGAAGAGGCTTCAATGAAGTTAAAACTAAACTACCATTCTTCAAAGAGGGAATGTATATTGATGAAGATTTAAGACAAAAATTACTTATGGTAATGGCTACTAGAAATCAAGCATATATAGATAGTGTTTTAAATGAAGTATTTAATGATGAGGCTGAACTAATAAAAGGTGCAAGAGTTGTAAGAGAAAGAATGAGAATGCAACTTATTTCTACTGGTGCTATAAACATTAATAGCAATGGTACAGCTTACACTTATGATTACGGTTTGGAAGATTACCAAAAAGTAACACTAGATAGCACTAATAAATGGAGTGATTTAGAGAACTCTAACCCAATAAATGATTTAATTACTTGGGCAGATACTATTCAATTAAAAACAGGTGTTAGACCAACAAGAGCAGTAATGTCATCAAAAACATTTAACTACATTGTTGCTAACAAAAACCTAGCTAAATCAATATATATTACTAACAACGGTCAAGGAATTGTAACACCAACAATGGTAAAAGATGCTATACAAGTATTAGCAAACTTAACTGTTGGAATAAATGATACAGTATATGGTAAAGCTGGAACTGATGGTACAAAAGCTGAAAGATTTTTCCCAGATGATGTTGTAACATTATTACCACCAACTACATTAGGAAGAACAGTATTTGGCACTACACCAGAAGAGGCTGACTTAATGAGTTCTAGCGTTGCTAATGTAAGAATAGTAGATACTGGTGTTGCTGTAACAACAACAAAAGAAACAGACCCAGTAAATGTATTTACAAAAGTATCTGAATTTGTAATGCCATCATTTGAACAAGCAGATAAAATCTTAATTGCAACTGTTCATACTCCCTAGTGAAGACACGTATAACGTGTCAAGTATAGATGGCACTGATACTGTTCTTGATATGAAAATATCAAATTTGCAAGAAAATATACAAATAAAAAATTATAAAGTATCTGGTACTTTAAAGTATGTAGAAAACTTTACAAAATTTAACGAAAGTAACCCAGCAGAACAAAAAGGCAACTTCTTGGCAATACATTTTGATGATACTGATACAAGAAAAGTAGAATGCAAATTAGAGCCTAGTTATAGTGCTAAAAAAGGTTATGTGAAGTTAGATGAAGATGGTATATTTATTGCAAAGGTAGCATCAAGTGACCAAAAAATTCAAGTAAAAGTAAATGATAAAGAAGTTACTTCATTGTCTTTAACTAATCTTGAATTAAAGCAAAAAGGACAATAGGAGGCTAACTATGGTTGAAATAGAAAAAAACGGTATGAAACTAAAAATACCTTATAATAGTTATATTGCCGATTATAAAGACTATGGTTGGGAAATTGTAGGAAAAAAGCAACAGGAAAAAGAAACTGTTGCTCCTACAAACAATATAATTGTAGAAGAAGATAAAGATTTAGAAAATAAGGTAGAAAATAGAAATTTTAAAAGTAATAAAAATAGGAGGAATTAATTATGCTATACAAAGATGACAATAAAATTTATGTAAAAGCAAATAATAAATTTTATCAAGTTGAATTAGATGACAAAGATAAAAAAAGATTTGTTCCTATAAGTGATAAAAAAACAATAAAATATAAACTTGAAAAACCTTATGAGATAAATGATAAAGAGGCAATAGAATTTTTATCAAAGTCTAATAAAGCTAATAGTAAAATAAGTGATATTTTAAAATAGGTGATTTTTAATGTGTGAAAGAAATGTATTAATACAAGAAACATTTGAAAAATTAAAAAGAAATTGTTTAGTAAGAGATTTAGTGTTTCCAGATGAAATTTATTATGATGAAATAGAAAATGCTGTTGAAGTAGTAAATGAAAGAAGAAGATATACAGCTACGGAAGATAAACCTTTTGAAAAACAATATCTTAATTTAATTTATAGAATGGCTTTATATTCTATAACTAAAATAGGTGCAGAGGGTGAAACTGCACATCAAGAGAATGGAATATATAGGACTTATAAAAATGCTAATGATTATCCAGATGACTTGATGAGCCAAGTTATTCCTAGAATAGGAGTTGTAAAATAATGAATGTTTTACAAAGAAATAAAAGAAGTATATATGTATGTTCAATGTATATAGAAAATGGAATAAAGAAATACAAAGAGCCAAAATTAATTAAGTTGAATTTTGAGCCTACCAATTCTAGTGAACAAGTTTTTATATATGGAAATACCTATCCACTATATTTAAAGGCTATTATATTAAATAGTACAAACGATAAGTTTGATTTAAAGGCAGGAGATAGATGTTACATATATAATACGCCACCAAAAGAACATGATATATTAGCAAAAGAAACAGATTATATTATTAATACAAAGCCTTTAACCACATTAAATTTTACTGAAATAAATTTTAAAAGATTAACAAGTGATATGAACTATGAGTAAAAAAATTTCATTATCATTAAGTGTTTCTTCAATAAATAAAGCTATTAAATTGTTAGATGAGATAAAAAATACAGTTGACAAAGCAAAAATAGAAGCGATTAAAGAGGTATGTGAGGGTGCAAAAGAAACTATATATCAAAACACACCATTTGATACAGGCGAAAGTGCCTCATCAACTACTTATACAATAAATGAAACACATGCTACAATAAAGCAACGTGGTAGCCATGTTATATACAATGAGTTTGGAACAGGTCCTATAGGTGCAGGAAACCCATATCCAAAGCAAACTAATGGCTGGGTTTATGGAGCAGATGGTTGGACTTTTTACCAAGATAATACAGAAAGTAAATATTTTGGTAGACATTATACTTTAGGACAGCCAGCACATGCTCAAATGTATAAAGGCTCACAATATATAAAAGATAATATATCAAGGATAATGAAAAAGAAAGTGAGTGATGCTTTATCGAGGATTTAGATTTAAGGAGCATACAAAACCAAATTAGAGATGATATAGAAAAATATATATTAGAAGAAGATAAGACATTTACCAAATGTATGGTAAAAAATGCTTATGATATGCCTATGCAAATTGAGTATCCTTTAGTAGTAGTAACAGAGATAAACAATAGTGAAAATATAAACTTTACTACAAGAGAGGGAGAACAAGTTACAAATTTAGGTTATCAAATTGAAAGTATGTGCGAACAAACAGCTTTTAAAAACGAAGATGGTAGTGAAACGATATTAAGTGCAGCAGATAGTGCAAAGTTATTAGGTACTAAAATATCTAAACTTCTAGGTGGAAATAGATATAAAATGACTAGAACTGGTCAAGAACTTATACAAACAGTATCTGCAGATAGCACCGTAAAAAGGCATATTCAAAGATTTGAATGTTGTCTTGAATTAAAAACAAATACTTTATATAGGAGGTATTAATATGAGTATTAGATTAAGTACAGCTGGTATTTCTGTAAAATACGCAGTAGAAAAAAGTAAAGGAGTAAAACCTACTGAACAAGCAGATTGGAAAGTAATAAGTGAAATTAAGGAAATTCCTGAAATTAACCCAGAACCATCAAATCTTGAAACTACTACATTAGCAGAAACTGAATATAGAACATATATACCTGGTTTAAAAGATTTAGGTGGAGCATTAACATTTACTGCTAACTTAACACAAGATTTTAAAACAGAATGGGAAGCAATGGTTACAGCTTATGAAACAGCAAAAGAACAAGGTATGAACACTTGGTATATGATAGATATACCTGGAATTACAGAGGGATGTTTCTTTCAAGGAGAGCCAACTGCTTTAGGTGTTCCAGCAGCTAGTGTTGATAGTGTTTTGGAAACAAGTGTGTATATTACACCAACTTCTGCACCAACATGGGGAGAAAAACCAAGTGGTGAATAATTAATTATTATATATAAAATATGAAAGGATAGGAAAAGAAATGAAAGAAAATAAAAAAATTAAAATAACATACAATGATAAGGAATACATATTAGAATATAATAGAAAAACTATTGGTGATATAGAGCAAATGGGATTTGTGGCTAGTCAATTTGTAGATAAACCAGCTACTATGTTGCCAATAGCTTTTAAAGGAGCATTTTTGAAAAATCATAAATTTGTTAAACAAGAAATTATTGATGAAATATTTTCACATATGACAGATAAACAAGCACTTATAGGTGAATTAAGTAATATGATTTTAGAGTGCTATCAATCTTTAACTGAAGATGAAGTTGATGAAAAAGATAAAGAAAAAAACGCACATTGGGAGATAGTTTAAAGAGGGAAAATACCAATAAAATTATCTCCTACAATTCGATATTTGAAGAACAATGTCCCTTTTATATGGCTATAGGTATGACATATGATGAATTTTGGCTAGAAAATTGTTGGCTAACACAGTCATATTTAAAAGCGTTTAAAATAAAAAAGGAACAATTAAATGAACAATTTTGGTTACAAGGCATGTATATATATGAGGCTCTTTTAGATGTATCTCCTGTATTACATGCCTTTGCTAAAAAAGGCACAAAGCCTAGAAAGTACACAGAAAAGCCATATCCTTTATTTGAAAAAGAAGATGAAAAATATACAGAAGAACAAAATCAAATAGAAAGAGATAAAGCAGAAATGTTCTTTAGAGATTGGGCGTATCAATTTAAGAAAAAACAAGAAACAAAAATCAAAAAATAAAAGGCAATAAAGGAGGGGAATACATGGCTGATGTAACAATAGATGAGTTAAGTATCAAACTAGATTATGCTGGTGATACAGCCAGTACAGGTTTAGTGAGCTTAAAAAATGTTTTAAGTGAATTGTCTAGTATTACTGGCTCTGCTGCTAAAGGCTTAAAGAGTGTATATACTCCACTACAACAAGTAGCAACTGTTGCTGATAAGTTAAACAATGTTGATTTGAGCAACTTCTCTGGTAAAATTACAGGGTTATCAAATGCAGTTAAGCCGTTATCGGAAATTGGAAAAAGTAATATAGGCAATTTAGTAACTCAACTAAAGAAAATACCTGACTTAAATAAAACGTTAGATAGTAAGACTATAACAACTTTTGCTGGTAAAGTAAAAGAATTATCAAATGCTTTAGTACCACTTGCAAATAATTTATCTAAAGTTGGTAATGTATTATCTAATATGCCTAGCAAGTTAAATAAAGTAAGTAATTATACAACAAAAGCAAATTCAAGTATGGCTTCCTTATCTAGTATATCTAAACTATTAAATTTTGGTGCTGTTTGGCATTTTGCAACTAGAGCAGGAGATGCTTTAGGAGCTTTTATAACAAAAAGTAACGAATATGTTGAAGACTTGAACTTGTTTAATGTTGCTATGGGAAAAGGAGCAGAAGAAGCTCAAAATTGGATAGACCATGTATCAGAAGTGCTTGGGCTAGACCCAGCTCCTATGATGAGATATATGGGTGTATTTAACATGATGGCTACTGGATTTGGTTTATCAAGTGAAAAAGCAGAAAAAATGTCTAAAAACTTAACACAACTTACTTATGATATATCTTCATTTTATAATTTGAATATAGATGAGGCAGCACAAAAGGTACAAAGTGCATTCGCAGGTAAAATAATTTGCCTTATATGTAAGGGATTACATATAATAACCTACTTAATTGCTGGAACACCTAAACGTGTAATGGCGTAGGAAATCAGCAGCGAAATATTGAAATGTCAATAAAACGTTCAACGACTAGAGAAAACACACGAAAGTGGAAGTGAGTATCGTAGGCTTCAAGTGAAGTCGAAATGGTAGGACACCAGAACGGTGTAAGATATAGTCTAATCTGTATAGAAATATACAGCAGTTCATAAAAGAACGCATATAGTGTAACGAACTATGTGGAATACATTGGAACTAGAGCCAGTACGTAGGCTCGGCTATGCACTAGACCAAGCTACTCTAAAACAAGTGGCATTAAATTATGGAATAGAAGAAAGTTTTACAACAATGACACAAGCTGAAAAAGCACAGTTAAGATATATTGCATTACTTACTCAAAACCAAGCAGTACAAGGAGATATGGCAAGAACTATAACAAGTGCTGCTAATGCAATGCGTGTATTAAAATCACAATTTAGCATATTAGGTAGAGAAATTGGTAATATATTTATACCAATATTAATGCAAGTAGTGCCTGTAGCAATAGCAGTAGTTAAAGTATTAGGAAAAGTAGCAAAAGCGATAGCAAGTCTATTTGGATTTAAACTACCAGACTTAAACTGGGATAGTGTAAACATTGGTACAGAGGCTTTAGGCGGAGTTGAGGATGCTGCCGGTGGTGCTACTGATAGTGTTAAACAATTAAAAAGACAATTAGCAGGTTTTGATGAGTTAAATAATCTAACAAGTCCAACACCAAGTTCTGGTGGCGGTGGAACTGGTGGAGTTGGTGGAGCAGACTTTGAACTAGATTTACCAGAATATGATATGTTAGAGGACTTTTCAAAAGGAATAGATGATTTAACAGATAAAATAATGAAATTCTTTGGAATTACAGAAGATGAATTAGGGAACTTATCTTGGAATTTCTTTGATATGGATGGAAAAGCACAAGCTCTATTAATAACTTTAGGAGTATTAGCAGGAATAAAAGGAATTTTAGGTGTATCAAAAGCAATAGGAACTTTAAAAGGTGCGTGGCAAATAATAAAAGGCTTTAAATTAGCTAGTTTTGCAAAAACATTAGGAAGTATAGCAACAGTAATTGCAGGTATTACATTAGCGATTAGAGGTCTTATTAACGTAGATAAAGCATGGAATAAAGACTTAAAAGATAATACAAAAGTATTAGGAGAATTAACAAAATCTCAAGTAGAAGCTGGAGCAGGTGCATTAGAATTAGCAGGTGCTGGAGCAATATTAGGTGGAAAATTCTTTGGGCCTCTTGGTGCTTTAGTAGGAACTGCAATAGGAGGACTTACAGCATTAGGCTCTACTGTAAATAATTTTAATGGAATATTAAAACAAGTAGGAAAAGATAATGAAGAAACAATGACAGCTATAAATGAAGTTACTGCAATTACTGGTGTTACAATAGGAGCAATAACAAATCCAATTTTTGGTGCTATAGCTGCATGGTTAACATATAATAGTGCTCTTGATGCAGTTGCTGAAAATACAGCATTTGGAACAATAGAATTAACTGCCTCTGATTTAGCCAATATCAATGATATTATAACAAGTTCTGTATATAGTATGAAAGGTGCATATGATGAATTTAAAAGCACATTGAGCGAAAATGCAGAGGGCTTTAAACAAGTATATGATGCTACTGATACTATGATATATAAATATTCTACATTAGGTCAAGAATTAAGTAATATAACATCAGAAGAACTATTAAATAGCATAAAAGAAACTGGAGAAAAAGCAAAAGAATTATTAGATACTACTACAAATGATATAGTAAATTTGCTTTCTACACAATTTCAACATACAACTACTTTATCAAAAGAAGAACAACAAAATATATTAACTACATTAATAGAGGGTAATAATACTAGAAAAAGCAAAATTGATGAAGCAGAAAAGGCTATATATGATATATATGAAAAAGCAATGAATGAAAGGGGCTATTTAAACGAAGAAGAAATAAATGCTATAAGAGAACACTATCAAAAAATAGCTGATTTAACAAAAAGTGAAACAGAACTTGCTGGAGTTGAACTTAATAGAATAGTATCAGATAGTTTAGATACTACAAATGGTCTTACAAGAGAAAGTCTTAACAAATATGTAGACCAAGTAGCAACATCTTATGAAGCAGCAACTCAAAAAGTAGAAGAAAATTATCAAGCACAATATGATGCTGCAGTATCTGCTGGTAAAGAAATATATCAAAACATGATAGCAGAGGGAAAAAGCAGAGAAGAAGCTCAACAAGCCTATAATGATACAGTATCAAAATTACAAGCAGATGCTGATGCACAGAGAATAACACAAATGGATACTTTAAATGGAATTATTAAAGGAATGAATAGTGAAGTATTTAGAAGTGTTGAAGATAATTATGCAGAGCTATCTAAAAAGACAGATGGTGAATTATCTGAACTAGAAAAAAAGCAAAAAGGACAACTTGAAGAAGTATTAAAAGCAGCTGGATATACAAACGAAGATTTGCAAAAATTAGCAAATGAGGGCGGTAGAAAAACTGCAAAAGGATATAGCGATGAATTTAATAATAATTTTAAACTATTTCCAAAATTACCTGATATTACTGGAGATGCTAAAAATTCTGGTAAAAGTGCAGCACAGTCTTATAATACTGGTTGGAGTTCTGCATTAAATTTGTCAATAAAAAATCTACCATCTGTATTAAAATTTTCTACATCTGTTGATGAGAGTGGTAATGTTTCTTTACAACCTAGATACTTTTATGCAGAGGGTGGATTTCCAACAACAGGTCAATTCTTTATGGCAAGAGAAAGTGGGCCAGAACTTGTAGGTCAAATTGGAAATAGAACAGCAGTAGCAAATAATGACCAAATCGTTGAAAGTGTTTCACAAGGTGTATATAACGCAGTTGTAACAGCACAAGCCGAACAAAATCAAAGACCACAAAACATTTATATTGGAAATAAGAAAATATATAGTAGCTTTAGTAGTGGTCTTACAGTAGAAGATAGTAGATTAGGCACTTCTACAGTTAGAGTATAGGAGGCTAAAACATGGCATTTAATAATTATTATATAAAAATAAATGGAAACAATTTTACAAATCCTATGCCTAGTAAATATAAATTATATCCTAAAATTATACAGGATATGGATAGTGAGAGGACTGCTAGTGGTGAGTTACATAGGAATGTCTTACCACACAGCCCTCCTAAAATAGAGTTAGAATTTCCACCTATGACATTTGCACAATTTAGAACATATATGAGTGCTATGGACAACAATAATTTAAGTGTTGAATATTATGATTATACTAGCGATAGTTATAAAACATGGAATATGTATCACAATGACATTGTTATAGAGGAAATTAATACACAAGGAAGTATACATTATATAGATAGATGGGTAGTACATTTAATAGGATATTAATAGAGGAGGAATAATATGTATAGTGTAAGCGAAGTTGAAAAAGAGGCTTATAAGGTAACTGGAACAGTTAAAAGAGGGTACATAGATATTCTTCCTCTTAATTCTGATGAGCAAAGTATTAGATTAGATGAATATAGTATAAAAAGTTTTACTATTTTAGATGAGATATATTTAAAAGGCAATGGATTTATAGGTACTGCTATTTCAAAGCAATTAAGCATAGAACTATTTAAACCATTAAG
>CANPYN010000022.1 GCA_947588635.1 uncultured Clostridia bacterium | reverse complement strand
TCTTTTTCACTATCTGCTCTATTATAAATAATTTCTGCAGCTGTTTGATGTGATACTGCATAATGCATTTTATTTTGAACTTTTTTAAAAATCTTCTTTCGCTTAATCGTATTTCTCTAATTTCTGCAAGTAATTCTTCAAAATAATCTTCATCAAAAAATGTTCCATTTTCCATTCTTTTTTTATCTATTATATATCCTTTTTTAGCAAATTGTTTTAATACATTTCAAATACTAAAAATTCAGCAGAACTACTTCTTATTATTAGATTTTTATTATTTTCCAAATGTTTTCCTTCTTTAGTTCTTTTTTATATTCTACAACAAACTTTATTATTTGTCAAACATTTGTTTTGCTTTTATGCGTTTTTTTATTTTATTTGTAGCACTGCCACGCACTCCACGTGGCTCGTATAAGGAAACATATCTACTGGTTGTATTTCTTCTATATTATAATTTTCTTCTAGTAAAGCAATATCTCTTGCAAATGTTGCAGGATTACAACTAATATATATTACTTTACTTGGTTTTAATTCTTGCAATATTCTAATTGTTTTTTTATCTAATCCCTTTCTTGGTGGGTCTACAAATATTGTACTAGGTTTTATACTATCTCTTTCTATAATTTTAGGTAAAATTTCTTCTACATCTCCTGCAAAAAATTCTATATTATTAATATTATTTATTTTTGCATTATATTTTGCATCTTCTATTGCTTGATTTACTATTTCAATTCCATATACTTTTTTAAAATATTTTGATGCAAAAATTCCGATTGTTCCTATTCCGCAGTATAAGTCAAGTGCAATATCATTTTTACCACCGTCACCTATGTATTTTATTGCAGTATTGTATAAAATCTCTGTTTGTGCTGGATTAACTTGGTAAAAAGATAATGGAGATATTTTAAATTTATAGTCTCCTAATATATCATAAATATATCCGCTCTCCATATATTACTTCTGTTTTTTTACCTAAGATGACATTTGTATTTTTTGTGTTAAAATTTTTAACAATTGTTTTTATATTTTTATGTTTCTTTGTTAAAATTTCTACTAATTCTTTTTCTTTCTTAAAATTATTATCATTTAAAACTAACGTTACAAGTATCTCGTTTGTTTTTACACCAATTCTTACAATTATGTGTCTTACTGTTCCCTTTAAATTTTCCTCATCGTATGGTTTAATATTATTTTCTTTTATAAATGCAAAAATATCATTTGCTATAATTTGACATTTTTTATTCTGTATAAAACATTCATTTGTTGGAATAATATTATGAGATCTTATAGAGTAAATTCCCATTATTGGTCTTTTATCCTTATCAACACCAACTGGATATTGGAGTTTATTTCTGTAATATAATGGATTTTCCATTCCTATAACATTATTTATTTCTACATTTCTTTTTAAAGTTTTGTATAAGCAATTTTCTACAACAGCCTTTTTTATATGTAATGTTTCTTCATATTTTATATGTCTTAAATTACATCCTCCACATTTTTTATATGTAGTACAATCTTCTTCATTTGCTCTATTTGCAGATTTTTCCAAAATTTCAATTATTTTCCCATATGCAAAATTTGTTTGGACTTTTAAAATTTTAATTCTAATTTTTTCTCCTTTTATTGCTTTATTAATAAATACTGTTATTCCATCAATTTTTGCAATTCCTTCACCTTGAAATCCATTATCTATTATATCAACAACATATTCTTCATTTTTCTTTAACATCTGTTTTCTCCTTTTTAAAATTATATTTTAAAAACATTTAAAAATCAATGATTTTGTAGTAATATGTATAATTATAATTTTTTTTGGAAACAATAATACAAGAAAATCGAACCTTAACGAAATTCTGTATTAATAGAATTTAAAGGCTCTAATGTTACATGATTATCATGTACAAATATAGGATGATTAACCTTGTTTTATAAGAAAAACTATATTTATTTCCTATAAAATAAAACTAAAACAGAATGGAGGTTTTTGCAATGAAAATAATAAATGGAATTGCCCTTACTCTTGTTATAATCGGTGCTATCAATTGGCTATTAGTTGGTTTATTTGAATTCAATTTAGTAGATACAATTTTTGGAAGCTTATCTGTACTAACAAGAATAATATATATCATCGTAGGTATTGCAGGTCTTTGGTCTATCGCTCTTTATAGCAAACTTTCAGATTAATTTATAAAACTTATTTGTTTGACTTCAAAATTTAAATTATCTATATTTAATGGAAAAGTAGTGATATCATTATATATCACTACTCTTCACTCTATATTATAGCTTTATATATATACTATTTCAAATCTTATTTTATTTTTTTATCTTAATTTTTATTTCTATTTCATCATCTTTGGCTGTTATTTTTGCTGTATCTCCTGATTTTAAATTTCCATCCAAAATTTCTTCAGCAAGTTTATCCTCTATCATACTTTGTATTGCACGTCTAAGTGGTCTTGCGCCATAATTTGTATCTGTACCTTTTTTTATAATTACTTCTTTTGCTTTATCATCTATTTCTAGCTTGATATTTCTTTCGCTAATTCTGTTCTTTATTTGCTCAAACATAATATCAACTATCTTTGTTAATTCATTATTAGTTAATTTATGGAACACTATTATTTCATCAATACGATTTATAAACTCTGGTCTAAACCCTTTTTTTAGTTCTACCATTACTTCTTTTTTTGTATTTTCGTATTCTTTTTGAGTTTCATCAGCATCTTTTCCAGAAGAAAATCCTAATGTTCTTTTATCAGTAATTAATCTTGCACCAATATTTGATGTCATAATAATTACACAGTTTTTAAAATTAACTGTTCTACCATGTGAATCTGTTAGTCTTCCATCATCCAATATTTGCAGTAACATATTTAAGACATCTGGATGAGCCTTTTCTACTTCATCAAATAGAATAACTGAATAAGGTTTTCTTCTTACTTTTTCAGTAAGCCCTCCACCTTCATCAAATCCTACATATCCAGGAGGTGAACCAATCATTTTTGATGTAGAATGACTTTCCATATATTCTGACATATCTACTCTTATAATAGCATTTTCATCACCAAATAGATTCTCTGCAAGTGCTTTAGATAATTCTGTTTTACCTACACCTGTTGGTCCTAAAAACATAAATGAACCTATAGGTCTATTTGGATCTTTTAGCCCTACTCTTCCTCTTTTTATAGCCTTTGCTACTGCTGATACCGCTTCATCTTGACCAATTACTCTTTCGTGCAATGTTTTCTCTAAATTCTTTAATTTTTCATTTTCATTTTGATTAATTTTTTGTGCAGGTATTCCTGTGCTTGAGCTAATTACCTCTGCAATATCTTCTGATGTTATATTTCTAACATCTTTAATATTTTTATCCTTCCATGTATTTTTTTCTTTTTCTAATTTATCTTTTTCTTTGTGTTCTTTATCTCTTAATTCTGCTGCTTTCTCAAAATCTTGTACTGCAATTGCTTCTTCTTTTTCTTTTTCTAATTTTTCAATTTTTTGCTCCAATTTTTTAATTTTATCCGGTTCTGTATAAGTTTTTAATCTTACTTTAGATGATGCCTCATCAATTAAATCTATTGCCTTATCTGGCAAGAATCTATCATTAATATATCTACTAGATAATTTTACTGCAGACTCAATTGCTTCATCTGTAATTTTAACATTATGATGTGCTTCATATTTATCTCTTAAGCCTTTTAATATCTCTATACTATCTTCAATGCTTGGCTCATCAACTGTAACTGGTTGAAATCTTCTTTCTAACGCACTATCTTTTTCAATATACTTTCTATATTCGTTTAATGTAGTTGCACCAACTATTTGAACTTCTCCTCTTGCAAGTAATGGTTTTAGAATATTTGCTGCATCTATTGCACCTTCTGCTGCTCCTGCTCCAACAATAGTATGAATTTCATCTATAAATAATATAACATCTCCTGCTTTTTTTACTTCCTTTAATGCTTTTTTTATTCTTTCTTCAAAATCTCCTCTATATTTTGCACCTGCTACCATTCCTGAAATATCAACTGTTACAACTCTTTTATCTTTTAATGTTTCTGGTACGTTTCCTTCTACTATTTTCTGTGCTAATCCCTCAACTACAGCAGTTTTTCCGTACACCAGGTTCTCCAATTAAACATGGATTGTTTTTTGTTCTTCTTGATAATATTTGTATAATTCTTTCAATTTCTTTTTTTCTTCCTATTACTGGATCTAATTTTCCTTCTTTGGCTACTTTTGTTAAATCACTTCCAAATTGATTAAGCGTTGGTGTTGAATTATAACTACTTGGTTTTCCGTTAGATTTATTAGATTCATCATTATTATCATTTTCATTTATAACTTTTACAATTTCATTATATAGTTTTTGTGGATTTACATTTAATTCTAACATGATTCTTACTGCAACACTGTCTGCCTCTCTCATAATACCTATTAATAAGTGTTCTGTTCCAATAAAATTTGACCCTAATTTACGTGCTTCTATAAATGCATTTTCTATTACTCTTTTTGTTCTTGGAGTAAAACCTATAGTCTGATTGCTTCTTGTTTCTCCAGTACCAATTAATTCCTCTATTTTTTCTAAAACATTATCTGGTGTTACATTTTGATTTTCTAAAACTTTATTTGCAATTCCTGATCCTTCTTTTACCAACCCATATAGTAAATGTTCTGTTCCAATATAATTATGTCCTAATTCAATTGCTATTTCATTTGAAATTTCGATAGCTTTTTCAGCTCTCGCTGTAAATTTATATGTCATATTTATACCCTCCTTTTATTTTACAAAATTAATTCAATAATCTGATTCCAAACATCAAATTTCATCCTCACAAACAACAATTTATCATTCGGCAACAATACGTTTTATAATTTCCGCTCTTTTAACATCTCTATCATATGCATCTAATGTTTGTCCTAAAAATTTTTGAAGATTTGCTGGTTTTGTATAAATTTCAAGTTTCTTTACTTTAAAATCATTCATTTCTTTAATTATACCCATATCTGTTCCAAGCTTTACATCTGATAATAAATTATTACATTCTTCTGATGATAGTTTTCTACTATTTATAAGTATTCCATAGGCTCTATACACCTTGTCCTCCAGTTCAATTTCTTTTTTAGCAAGTATTTTTCTTGCCAATTTCTCTTGTTCTATTACCTTGTCTGTAATAATTTTTAAATTTTTGATTATTTCCTCTTCTGAAATCCCAAGTGATTGCTTGTTAGATATTTGATACATATCTCCTTGAACTATACTACCTTCTCCATATAATCCTCTGATATTCATATCAAAACTATTCACTGCCTCTAACACTTTCCTAATATTTTTTGTTTTGCTAAGTGCTGGAAGATGTACCATTACTGACGCTCTAAGTCCTGTTCCAACATTTGTAGGACAGCTTGTTAAAAATCCATATTTATCATTGTATGCATATGGAATTAATTCTTCCAATTTTTTATCTATTTCAATTGCTAAATTTAAAGCATTTTCTAATTCTAAACCAGTTGATAAAACTTGTATTCTTAAATGGTCTTCTTCATTTATCATTATACATATATTTTCATCATCATTTATAGCAATCGCACCAGTTTCTCCTTTGTTATATGAAAATTCAGGACTAATTAAATGTTTTTCAACTAAGCTTATTTTTGTAATGTCATCTAAATCCTTTAATCTTATTAATTTTAATCCATAACCCAAATTAGGAATTATATTCTCCATCATTTCAATTATTTTATTAGCATCATTTTTTGTATACCTATTAACAAAATTAAATCCCTTTATATTTCTAGCAAGTCTTATTCTTGTACTTGAAACTACATCTCCTTCATTTCCTGATTGTAAATACCAATTTAACATTTTTATTACTCCTTTCATTACATTTATAAGGTTTGAGGGACACACCTTTGCCTACGTGGGCATTCCTCATAGATTAAGGTATGTCCCTCTTTTTAATGATTTCATCTCTTATTTTTGCTGCATCTTCATATCTTTCATCTGCTATTGCCTTTTTTAAATCTTTTTGTAGTTTTTCTAACTTATTATCATTTTTATTTGTTTTTTCATTGAAATCAGTATTAGTTTTTAAATTACTATTTGTCTCATCCTTGTTTAAACTGCTATTCAATGCTTTTCTTCCTAAATATTTATTATTTCCATGTAATCTTTTTAAAATACTATCTATTTTACTAGAAAATACATCATAACATTCTGGACATCCAAATTTTCCATGATTTACAAATTCATCATAAGTCATGTTGCAATTGTCACATTTTAATTCTTTTACTTTTTGAAATAATGGCATAAATTCAGGTGAATTATAATCATCCTCTTCTAATAAGCCTCCAAAAAAACTAGAAAAGTCGATTGGCATATTAAAATTAATATTATTCAATCCTAGTTCGTTACTACATTCCTCACATAGCATCATTTCTTTTTTCTCTCCATTTATAATCTCTGTGTATTTAACATTAGCCTCATTTTTATTACATTTTTGACATAACATATTAATTCCTCCTTTTTTAATTAAATAAATTTTAGTTGTTCTTACAAACAGAACCTCTTTATTTATTCATCTTCTACAAGATTAAGTAGCATATTTTTAAAAATATTTGCTCTCAATAAATCTCTTTTTTCTTGAGGTACTGTTAGTACATTATCACTTGTAGCTACTTTTAAAAGCTTAGCTTCTGTCTCATTTACTATATTGTATGATAAAAAATTACTGATGAATATATCTACTTCGTTCGATGTTATTTTATCTCCCATATTTGATATTATATGCATTAAGTAATTACTTTTTGTTATATTAACTTTTTTAATTCTTATATGTCCTCCGTCCGCCTCGTCTACTTTCAACATAATATCCTTGAGATGGCCTAAATCTTGTTGATATTACATAATTAATCTGAGATGGCACACAATTAAATTTCTCTGCAAGTTCATTTCTTTGTATTTCTATATAGTCTTGTTCATCATCAAATAAATCTTTTATAAATTCTTCTATTATATCTGTTATTTTCATATATTCACCTCTTTTTTTGACTTTGACTTTCTTTGACTATTAATATTATATCATTTTTTTATAAGTTCTCAAATCATATTTATTCTATTTATAAGGCTAATTATTGTTTTATTCCTTATTTTTACATAGTTTTCTTTGTATATCTCATTTTTTCTTATTTTTTTATTTATTTCATCTTCTATCCCCTATACTTGTTTAATAAAATTTTATCTAACATTTTTAAATTCTATTTTATACATAATTTTATTAATTTTGGAAAAACTTATTAAAGATTAAATAAATTGTTGTTTGCAGGACCGGAATCCATTTCCGCCTAATAAGAATAAACATCAATTTATCTAAAGGATTGGAGGTCTTATGATTAACTTTAAAGATTTAATTACTAATATATTCTTATATAAAGAACCTCGGTGATGTTTACGATTTTTCTCTTCCTGAAAATAATGTAGAAAATAAATCTAACGAAAATATAAATAACAATTCATCAAATAATGATGAAAAAAAACAAAGTATTTATAATAGTTTAAATGTAAATTTAGATTACATTAAAGTTAAATATAATACTCTTATTAATAGTGACATCAAACTTAGAGAATTTAAACTTAATATTAAAGGTAAAGAATATAATTGTCTACTTTTGTTTATTGATGGAATGATAAATTCTGAAAGTATAAATAACTTTGTATTGAGACCTATTATGTCTAAAGATAATAACGTTTCAAAACAAAACCCATCTGTTATTACTAATAATATTACTGTTAGAAGAGTAAAAAAATTCAATCTAGAAGACTATATATATAATTCCCTTGTGCCCCAAAATTCTATACAAAAAGTAAATAACTTTGAAGACGCATTTTCTGCTGTTAATATGGGTGATTGTGCTTTATTTATAGATACTCTTCCTATAGCTTTTGACATTGATGTTAAAGGCTTCGAATCAAGAAGTATTTCAGAGCCTAAAAATGAGGTTGTTGTAAGAGGCTCTCAAGAATCTTTTGTCGAAAAATTAAGAACTAATACTTCTATGATTAGAAGATTAATTAGTAATGAAAATTTAATTATAGAAAATTCCACTGTTGGTAAAGTTAGTAAAACTAAAGTTGCTATTTGCTATATTAAAAATATAGCAAATAATGATTTAGTTGCAGAAGTAAAATATAGAATAAATAATTTAAATATTGATAATATTATTTCGTCTGGTCAACTAGAACAGTTAATTCAGGATAATAGCTTACTTACATTTCCTCAAATTATAGCAACAGAAAGACCTGATAAAGCTGCAAATCATATTTTAGAAGGAAGAGTTGTTGTTATTGTTGATGGTTCTCCCTACTGTCTTATAATGCCTGGCGTATTTATAGATTTTTTATCATCTCCTGAAGATGTTAATTTGAAATTTCAATATGCAAATCTTCTTAAAGTTATAAGAATTTTTGCATTTATTATAACACTATTCTTACCAGGTATATATGTAGCTATAACAAACTATCATACTGAACTTTTACCTACCGAACTTCTATTTACTATAGCAGCTGCTAGAAATACAGTTCCGTTTCCTGTTATATTTGAAATACTTTTGATGGAATTTTCTTTTGAACTGATAAGAGAAGCTGGTCTTAGAGTTCCTACTCCTGTAGGTCCAACTATACGGAATTGTTGGTGCACTGATACTACGGAGAAGCATCTGTTAGTGCTAATTTAGTAAGTCCAATTTTAATTATTATTGTAGCAATTACCGCTATTTGCTCATTTGCAATACCTGATTTTTCACTTGGATTTACTTTAAGAGTTTTTAGATTTCTATATATTATACTGGGATATATTGCTGGTTTCTTAGGAATTGCTATTGGAATATTTGTACAACTTGTTATACTTGCAAGTAGTAAATCTTTTGGAGTTCCATATCTGGCTCCATATCTTCCAATTACAAATCTAGGTACTGATGCATCGTATTTTGTTCCTCCTATGTGGAAAAGAGAAAAAAGAGCAGACTTTTTAAACACTAAACAACCTCAATCTCAAGGAAAAATAAGTATGAAATGGAAATTTTGGAAAGGAAATAAATAATATATGAATTCATTACAAAAAATAGGAAAATTTGAAGCCATTGCATTAATAATAATGATTACTATTAATCAAATAATTTTTAATATTTCTAATACAATTATTATAAATACAGGATCTTCTGCATGGCTAAATATAATAATTATTAGTATAGTTGCTATTTTGTTTTGTTTATTAATTTGTAAATTATTTAAAAAATTTCTTTCACAAGATATTGTAGATATCTCCGAATATTTAGGTGGAAAAGTATTAAAAACAATTGTTGGAATTTTATATGTTTTGTTTTTTATATTTTTAGCAGGGATTTTTTTAAGATATTTAGCAAGCAGTTTAAAATTAATATATTTTGAAAAAAGTCCTATAACATTTCTATTATTATTGTTTTTAATTCCCATTGTTTTAACAGTAAGACTAGGAATAAAACCAATTTCAGAGGTAAATCTTATGTTTACACCTATAGTATTGCTTAGCATGCTTATAATACTTTTTTCAACAGCTAAAGATTTTGTACCAGAAAGAATTTTTCCTATATTAGGGTTTGGTGCAGATAAAACATTTTTTATTGGATTGAATAATATTTTTACATTTAGTTGTTTTGCATATCTCTATTTTTTAATGCCTATACTTAAAAATCCCGAAGACTTTAAAAAAGTTGCAGTAACATCTATTATCATCTCTGCAGTATACTTATTTCTAAGTATTATATCATTGCTCATGATGTTTCCTTTTATTGCTTTTTCAGATGAAATGCTTTCTGTTTATTTATTAACAAGATTGATTGAGTTTGGGAAATTTTTTCAAAGGGTCGATGCTATCTTTATTTTTATTTGGATATTATCTACTTTTTCATTTTTAAGTATAACAACATCATTAATAAATAGAATCATAAAAAAATTAACTAAGATAAAACACCACAATGAATTATGTTATAGCATATGCGCTATTATTTTTGGTGTTGCTCTTATTTTTAAGAATATAGCTGATATGAAATTTATACAAAATATCCTATTAAGGTATGTTTCTATCTCATTAGTTTTTATTTTTAGTTTAATTATTTTAATTTTAGCAAACTTTAAGCTTAAAAAGGAGAAACTATCATGATTAAAAAATTAACTGCTATTTCTTTAATTATAATATTTTGTTTATCTACTTTAACTGGTTGTTATAATGCTGAAGGATTAGAAAATTTAGCCTATGCTGTTGCAATTGGAATAGATAAAGGTGAAAATGATAAAATAAGATTTAGTCTTCAATTTGCTTTGCTTGGTAATAGTTCAGGTGGTAGTGGCCGGAGACAGTAGTCAATCTAAAGAATCAACAGTAAGTACTGTTGATTGTTCTTCTATAGATTCTGGTATTGCATTAGTAAATAGTTATATAAGTAAAAAAGTAAATTTATCACATTGTAAAGCTATTGTAATATCCGAAGAACTTGCTTCTGAAGGTATTTCAGAATATATATATACATGTGTTAATAATCTTGAATTAAGACCTGATTGTAATATTATAATTAGCAGATGTAGAGCTTCTGATTACTTAGAAAATTCAAAGCCAACACTTGAGAGTGTTTCAGCAAGATATTATGAATTTATATTAAATTCTAGTGAATATACTGGCTATACTGAAGATGTAACATTATCAGACTTTTACTCTGATATGCTTAGTTCAACTTCTCAAGCTCATGCAATATTAGGTTCTATTAACTCTGATTCAACTCACAGTAATCATTCAGATATGCCACCCTATGATATAGAGGGTTCTTACGAAGCTGGTGAAACACCAATAAAAAGTGAAACAGGACTTGAAAACATGGGAATAGCTGTATTTAATAATGATAAATTAGTCGGTGAATTAACAGGCATGGAATCACTAAGTCATTTAATAATTGTTGATGAATTTGAAAGTGCAACAATAAGTGTTCCTAATCCGTATGACATAAATTCAGTGTTAAATTTATATATGACATCAATTAAACCACCTGAAATATCTGTTAAACTAATAAATGGTACTCCTTATATTAAATGTTCTATCGAACTTAATGGAAGTATTTTATCATTAGATAAGAACTTAAATTATTCAGAATTAAATACTTTAAAAAATATAGAACAATATACAAATTCTTATTTAGAGCAAAGTATTTCATCATATTTATATAAAACTTCTAAAGAATATAAATCTGATATTGATAATTTTGGCAAATATGTAATTTATAATTATTTAACATGGAATGATTGGATAGAATCTGATTGGTTATATAATTACCAAAATGCATTCTTTTCAATAGATGTTAACACTACAATAGAAAATGGTCAATTATATACTAAAATATAGGAGGAAATATGAAGATTCTAGTTATAATATTATCGATAATAATATTTATTAAAACTGTAAGTTATGGGATTTACGAATTAAAAGAAAAAAATAAATCAGGTCGGAATAACTGTACTTGTTCTTGCTACCTTGGGTCTAATATTTCCTATTGTGATGGTTTTAATAAGAGGAATTTAATTAGGCTAATAGCTAAATACTATAAAATGGCTTTTAATAAAGCCATTTTTAGTTTATAACATATATAATATTCCTAAAACTATTGTAAGTATTACAAATGCGACTCCAAGTATTATAGTCCATCTTTTTAATTTTCCTTCTTTTGTTCTTCCTTTATTTTTTTCATAAAAGCTTGATGAAGTACCACCTACTATTGCTCCTGATGCTCCCTCATCCTCTTTTGATTGCATTAAACAAATTACTATTAATACTAAACAATTTATTACATAAATTACTGTTACAATATTTCTTAATATATTCACTTTTTTACCTCCATATCGATTTGACTAATATATTCTAGCATATTTATATTTAAAATGCAAGCTTTATTTTACTACCCTTTATTATTTAAAATTATAATTTTAGCGTGTGGACATGCGGAAAAATTTATCTCACAGAAATGGGATTATTTATGCGTACTAGCGATATTTATTAATTTCTTTGCTTTACAGCTTCATATATAACAATTCCAGCTGATACAGATGCATTTAAAGATGTTATTTTTCCTTTCATTGGAATTTTTACTAGAAAATCGCAGTTGTCTTTTACTAATTTACTCATTCCAAAACCTTCACTGCCTATTACTATGGCGATTGGACCTTTTAAATCTTGTTCAAAATAATAAGTTTTTGAATCACCATCTGTTCCACAAATCCATAATCCTTCTTCTTTTAAATACTTTATTGTTTCATTTATATTATTTACCCTTGCAATTTTTACGTGCTCTACTGCTCCTGCAGATGCTTTAGAAACTGTAGCATTTACTCCGGCAAGCTCTTCTTTTTGGGATTATAACTCCATGAACTCCCGCTGTTTCAGCAGTTCTTATAATTGAACCTAAATTATGTGGATCTTCTATTCCATCTAATATTAGTATAAATGGATCCTCTTTTTTTGTTTTTGCATCTTCCAATATATCTTCTACATCTACATAGTTAAAAGGAGGAACAATTGCTATTACTCCTTGATGATTATTAGTTTCAGATATTGCATTTAGCTTTGCCCTTTCAACTTCTGCAATAACTATTTTTCTTTGTTTCGCAATTGCTATTATTTTATTAATGGAACCATGTCTTTCTCCTTTTGCGATTAGTATTTTGTTTATGTCTCTTTCTGATTCTAGTAATTCTAAAACACTATTTCGTCCTTCTATTTGGTCAGACAAGCTTTGCTTGTCTGTATTATTAACTTTTAATTTTTCTCTTTTCACTATTTACTAGCCACCTTCATCAATACATTTTTCAATTTTACCTTTTTTTATTATATGTTTAATTTGACTATCTGTCAATATTATTTTTTTAGTCTTCTTTACTCCTCGTCTAATTTTAATACACTTAAAAATGCTTCTTGTGGTATTTCTACGTTTCCTATTTGTCTCATTTTTTTCTTACCTTTTTTCTGTTTCTCTAATAATTTTTTCTTTCTAGTTATATCTCCACCATAACATTTGGCAAGTACATCTTTTCTCATAGCAGATATTGTTTCTCTTGCAATTATTTTTCCTCCTACAACTGCTTGAATTGGTATTTCAAATAATTGTCTTGGAATAACAGTCTTTAATTTTTCTGCCATTTTTCTACCTCTTGTATATGCTGTATCCTTATGAACTATAAATGATAAAGCATCTACTGGTTCGTTGTTTATATGTATATCTAATTTTACAAGTTCTGATTTTCTATATTCTTTAAATTCATAATCAAATGATGCATATCCTTTTGTTTTTGATTTTAAAGTATCAAAGAAATCGTATATTATTTCATTTAATGGAAGTTCATATTCTAGTGTTACTCGAGTTGTATCTAAATATTTCATATCTAGATATGTGCCTCTTCTTTCTTGACATATCTCCATTACATTACCTACAAATTCTTTTGGAAGCATTATTTCTGCTTTTACTATTGGTTCTTCGATGTAGCTTATTTCTTGCACTGGTGGTAAATCCACTGGATTATATAATTCAATTATTTCTCCTGTTTGTTTATGTACCTTATATATAACTGATGGAGCTGTTGTAATTAAATTTAAATCAAATTCTCTTTCTAATCTTTCTTGTACTATTTCTAAATGTAATAATCCTAAAAAGCCACACCTAAAACCAAATCCTAATGCAATAGATGTTTCTGGTTCATACTCTAAGGCGGCATCGTTTAATTTTAGTTTTTCTAATGCTGTTTTTAAATTTTCGTAGTCTCCTCCATCCAATGGATACATCCCACAATATACCATAGAATTTGCCTTTTTATATCCTGGTAATGGTTCTTTCGCAGGATTTGCAGTATTTGTTATTGTATCACCAACATGCAGGTCTGATACATTTTTTACACTAGCTGCAATGTATCCGCACTTCTCCTGCCGAAAGTTTATCTGATGGAACAGTAGTTCCTGGTTCTAGGTATCCAAGTTCTGTAACTACAAATTTTTTATTTGTAGCCATAAATAAAATTTCATCACCTGTTTTTACTGTTCCCTCTACTACTCTTATATAACTTAATGCTCCTTTATAATTGTCATAAAATGAATCAAATATTAGGCACTTTAAAGGTTTAGTTTCATCTCCTTCTGGTGGATTAAAATCTGTAACTATCCTTTCTAATACTTCATCTATATTTAATCCTGTTTTTGCAGATATACATGGTGCATCCATAGCTGGTATTCCTATTATATCTTCTATTTCTTTCTTTACTTCATCTGGTCTTGCATTTGGGAGGTCTACTTTGTTTATAACAGGCAAAATTTCTAAATTATTATCTAGTGCTAAATATACGTTTGCAAGTGTTTGCGCTTCAACTCCCTGACTGCTATCAACTACTAAAATTGCTCCTTCACATGCAGCCAAACTTTTTGAAACCTCATAATTAAAATCTACATGACCTGGTGTATCTATTAAATTAAGGATATATTCATTTCCGTCTTTAGCTTTATATAGCATTCTTACAGCTTGTGCTTTTATTGTAATTCCACGTTCTTTTTCTAAATCCATATTGTCTAAAACTTGACTTTCCATTTCTCTTGAAGAAAGAAGTCCTGTTTTTTCTATTAGTCTATCCGCAAGTGTAGATTTTCCATGGTCTATATGTGCTATAATGCTAAAATTTCTAATATATTTTTGTTTATCTTGCATAAATTCCTCCATTAATCAATTTTATAAATTGTTGTTTGAGCGTCCGGACGTGAGGAAAAATTTTATTTCACAGAAATGGAATTTTTTCCTCCGTCCTAGCGAATTAATTGCCTGTTTTTCGGGTCGCCGAGGGCGGCGACCCCTACAACGTTTGCATTTAATTTGTTGTTTATCCTTTTCGGGCGGAAATTGATTCCGCCCCTACGACGTTTGCAATTGGTTTGTTTCTTGTGGGCGGACACAAGGCCCGCCCCTACAACATTTGCAATGATTTAATTGTCTGGAAATTCAGAACAGTCCCAAAAAACCCCAAAATTGGTGTTCTTTAGGGATAGTCCCTAGAATTTTCCCTCACACAAATTACAATTTATCTAATTTATTCTATTCACAATATTTTTTGTATTTTTCTTTTAAAATTTCTTTTTTTAATACTGCATCTATTCCTTTCTCACTTATTTCTGTAAAAACATCTTCAAAAAAATCTCTCATCTTAGGATGAAATAGCTCTTTATTTTTTACATTTTTCCAATATTGTAATGGGTATTCTTTTTTAAAGTCTTTTCCTTTATATACCATACCTGCTGCTATGTTATCACATAACATTTCTATTGTATACTTATATGGTATAACTGGTGCTTTTACAGGTGCATTAAAATCATACCAATATTCTTCGTGGTGCTTATTTCTTCCTTTATGATGAAGCCACGCCAATGAATACTGTCTTTCCTGTCTTGCTACCTGTATTGGACTTTTATATCCAACATAATATTTTGCGCTCTCTATAAATTCTGTTGGACTATATTTCGATAAATCGTGAACAAGTCCTCTCCATATCAATCCTACTCTTGCACAAAGTTTAAATACTATCCATTTATGTTTTGTTATTAACTTAAAATGTAACCAAATTTTTTTTAGCATTTTTAACTCCTAATTGTTAAATATTTCAACATAAAAAGTATAGCATAATTGTTAATTTTTGTATAGATTTTTTAAATTACATTTTTAAATTTTGTCTTTTATTGAGTATTCGTTGGATTACAACGTTTTGATCTTTTACTGAATAAAAAATTAAATAATTCTTGAAATAAATAAATCTTATATTTGAATTTGATAATTTTTTTCCCATGTATGGAAAATATTTTAGATATGAAATTGATTTTAATATTTTAACTTTAAAATTGTCTGCAACTATTGGATTTGCTAGATCAAAAAATATATAATTGTATGCATTTTGTAATTCTATTTTTGCTCTTTTATTATAAATGATTTTAACCATTCATTATTCTCTTTTTCCAATTTATCTAGCGCCTCTATTACTTCTTCTTCTGAGTAATAAATTCCCTCATCTACTGCCTCTTGTAATTTCTCGTTTATGAATTTTTGGGTTTCTTCGTCAAATTCACCATTTGGACCAACTTCAATTTCTATAATATCATCCTTAAAATTATGATTTATTCTGTCTTCTATTTCCATTTTTTACCTCCTTGTATTTGTATTTTATCAAAATAATGTTCGTATGTCAATAGTCTTTTTGTAAAGAAAATAAATGTTTTTAATTTATTTGGTTCTTACTGTATAAAAGCACTCACAATAGTATAAATTAAAACTCTTATTAAGCCACTTGTTAATAAGTTATCTACTACAAACGGAATACCTACTTTATTTATTTTATCATACTCTGCAAGTAATGTTTCTTTTTCTTCTTCTGTGCATAATTTTTTCTTTTCTATATATTCTTTTGCTAAGAATTTTGCTCTTGTCATAGCATCTATTTCTAGAAAACTTCTCACAGAAAATTGAATTAAAGTAAATAGCATTAATATAGTTATTTGAAGAATTTGATTGTTTACTACTTTAAATAAAGTTAATATAGTAATTACTAAGAAATATATCATATTTATATTAGAAAATATAAAGTTAAATAAAAGCATAGTTCTATCTTGGCATGAATGCAGACACTCATGTGCAATTGTTTGAAGTCTTGCATAATTATTTTTCATATCTGCAATTGAAATCTTATTTGTTATTGCTATATATAAGCTCGTCTGAGTATCTTTTGCCTCTTCTATTTTTACACCTTCATTGCCAAGCATCCCAAGCATTTCTTTTGCTACTTCTACATTATCTGGAAATTTATCTGTTATTTTTTCTGCTTCTTTATTTTCCTGTAATACTTTTGCTTTTTTTAAATTTATTTTAAATATAAACTTAAATAAAATTATTGATAAAACTAAAAGAATAATGCAAACAATTTCTTCCATAATACTACCTCTCTTACAAAAAAGGGGCGTCTTAACTATCGCCCCATAATATTTTTTGAATAGGAAACTCTATGAAACTTTTTAGTTTCGCAACACAAAGTGAAAATAAATTTTTAAATAGTAATTTTATTTTCAAAAGAAAAATTGCAGATTTTCCCTATTCAAAAAAGCTTCGCAAACATTTCACACAAAATTTTTTCAAAATTTTGGCGGAAGAACAATGGGCGTAGGCTTTAAAATAAATTTAAATAGTCTGCCCCAAAAGAAAGCCCACTGTTGTTCTTATAATAAATCTTTTACTGATTCACTTATTATTTTATTTACATCTGCAAGCATTATATTAAATCTTACTTCTATATCAAAATACTCTTTTATTTTTGGTTCTTTCATAAGTATATCATACATTTCCTGTAATTTATTCTTTTTTTCTTTATCTTCATCTTTGCCTTGAAATGACATAACCTGCACATCATATCTTATTTTTTCAAATTCTTCTATCTTTGTTTTCATTTCAGGTATTGCCTCTATTTCTTCTTTTGCTTCTTTGTATTCTTTGTATTCCTTACTTTCTTGTATTGCCTTTGCTAAATTGTTAGCTTCATCGTATACATACATTTTATCTTCTCCTTTTTATTTTATTTAAAACGAAGCAAAAGTAGTAGATTGTGCATTTTAATGAATGAGTAAAACCGGAGGTATACTTTTGTACATTGAGGATTTTACGATTGAATTAAAATGTGCAGGATACTGCTTTTCATTCGTTTTTCTAAGCATAAGCTTGGCGCTTCTTACTAAATGGTATTAAATTAGTAATTTCTTTTTCTGCATGTTTTATTTTCTTTGATTTTCTTGCTTTTTCTTGTGCAATTTGATTTGCTTGTATTTCTGCCATTGTTTGACATATTGCTTTTTGATATATAAAGTGTGTCTCTTGTGCTATTTTTGTCCAATTATATTCATTTTTTACTTTTGCCTTAGCTTTTTTTACAATGTTATCACATAACTGATGATCAAATAATAGTGCTAAAATTGAATCTGCAAGTGAATTAGGATTTCCTGCATATGATTTCATCCCATCTACACCATGTTCTACTATTTCGTTTAATCCACCTACATCTGATACAACTGTTGGAACACCAGCAAGCATTGCTTCTAATGCTACTATTCCAAAAGGTTCATATGTACTTGGAAATACTGATATATCTGCGCACTTATACATTTTAGTTACTTGCTTTGCATTTAGATATCCTGTAAAATATACTTTTTGGCTTAATCCCATTGATTCTACTTGTGTCTTTAATTCGTCTATCATTCCGCCTTTTCCTGCAATTACAAGCTTAACATCATGATAATTATCTAATATTTTAGGCATTGCTGATATTAAATGTTGAACACCCTTTTCATATACTAGTCTACCCATAAATAAAATTATTTTTTCATTATCAGATGCATATTGTCTTCTAAAATCATAGTCTCTTTCTGCTCCGCTATATAAAGTAGTGTTTATTCCATTTGGAACAACATTTATTTTTTCATAAGGAAGTCCAAATAGTCTTTGCAAATCATTTTTCATAAATTTACTATTTACTATTACTTCTGATGATTCATAAGTAAGCATCCATTCTGTATCATTTATATATCTTTGCATTTCGTCATGAATTCCTCCATTACGACCTGCTTCAGTAGCATGTATTGTACTAACAAGTGGCATGTTGTATGAATTTTTTAGTGTTTTTGCTGCATATGCTACTAGCCAATCATGTGCATGAATAACATCAAATTTTTCTCCACTAGCTATTAATTCATTTGCTTTCGCAATAATGTTAAAGTTAAGTTGCATTATCCAATCTATAAAATTATTGGGATTTATCATATAATTATCTACTCTATATACATGAACACCTTTGTCATTTTCATAATATTGTGCATTTTCTTCTCTATATGTAATTACATGCACATCATGTCCATCTTTTATTAATCTTTTTGATAAATCATTTACAACTCTTGCAATTCCTCCGACTATTCTTGGTGGATATTCCCATGTAAGCATAAGTATTTTCATGTGCTTATTTACCCCCTTCGATTTTTCATTAGTTTAATTCACATCCTATTACGATTATATTGTATAAGAAAATATGATAAAAGTAAACAGATATTTACAATATTTTATAAAAAAATATATTTTATTTTTTTTAGTATTGAATTTATTTATTTTTTTGATATACTATATAATATATTATTTTACTAAGGAGGAAAAATTTAATGCCAAGAACAACAAAAGAAGTTAATAACAAAAAAGATAAAACTTTAGTTTCAAAAAATTCTTCTAAACTTAATAAGAATTCTTCAAAATTAGTAGATTCTAAATTAAATTCAAAATCTACTACTAAATCTACGTCAAAAAAAGCTACTACAAAAAAAGCAACTATTTCTAACAATGTGGCATCTAACAAAAAAACTCCAAGTAAAAAGAAAACGAAATCATCGATAAAAACTAAAGATTCAAAGTCAATTAATGTTTTGGAGTATTATGATTTACCCTATAGATATAATCAAACTACAATCAAAATACTTGCTCAAACTCCTAAAACATTATTTGTTTATTGGGATATTTCAGACAATGATAGGCAAAATTATATTGAACAATTCGGAAGCGACTTTTTTGAAAAAACAAAACCTGTACTAATAATCCATAATACAACTATGAATTATTCTTTTGAAATTGAAATAAATGATTTTGCAAATTGCTGGTACTTTAATATAAATGATGAAAAATGTGAATATTTAGTTGAACTTGGAAGAAGGCCAAAAGAAAGCAGTTATACATCTATGCCCAACAATTATTTGCATATAACTTCATCAAATAAAATAGAATCACCAAATGGTCATATACTATTTGAAAAAAAACAAAATACTGTATTCTTTAGAAATGTAAAAAACAATCATACATTTTCCAAAAATATTGCAAATTTCGAATTTATAAAATATTTTGGAAAAGCATACAACATGCATAACATGTATAAAAAGATATATAAAGAAGAAGATGAAATATTAAATAATAATCCTACATCTACTTTTAAATAAAAGGAGTTAATAATGAATACTAAAAAAGGATATGTAAGTTTTATATTACATGCACATTTGCCTTTCATACATCATCCAGAAAGCGAAGATTATTTAGAAGAAGAATGGCTTTTTGAAGCTATTTCTGAAACATATATACCTCTATTGCTAAATTTTAAAAAATTAGAAGAAGAGAAGGTTGATTTTAGAATTACCATGTCTATCACTCCTCCTCTTCTTTCTATGCTCGATAATAAACTTTTACAAAAAAGATATATCAAATATTTAAAAAAGCATATAGAACTTTGTAAAAAAGAAATTGTAAGAACTGCAAATGACAAAAGATTAAATGAACTTTCTCATTATTATCTAGATAGATATTCAAATGATTTACATGTTTTCAAAGATATATACAATTGCAATATAATTGAGGGCTTCAAATATTTTCAAGACATTGGTGTTTTAGAAATAATTACTTGTGGTGCAACTCATGGATACTTTCCTATTCTATACATTAATGAAAAAACTGTTAAGGCTCAAATTGCTGTTGGAGTTCAAACTTACGAGAAATATTTTGGTAAAAAACCTCGTGGTATATGGCTTCCTGAGTGTGGATACGTTCCAGAAGCAGATAAATATTTAAGAGAATTTGGTATTGAATATATTATAACAGAATCACATGGAATACTTTATGCAGATCCTACACCTATTTATGGCACTTTTGCTCCAATAGTTTCACCTGAAGGTATAACTTGCTTTGGTCGTGATATCGAAAGTTCAAGACAAGTATGGAGTTCTATATCAGGCTATCCTGGAGACTTTAATTATAGAGAATTTTATCGTGATATTGGTTATGATGCAGACTATGAATATATAAAGCCTTATATTGCCAAAAATGGAGTTCGTGTAAATACAGGTATTAAATATCATAGAATTACAGGAAATACTGAATTTAAAGACTATTATAATCTACAGTGGGCAAAAGATTCAGTTGAAAAACAAGCAGGTCATTTTTTAGATTCTAGAGTAAATCAAATTGATGAACTCGAAAAGATTATGGATACACCTCCAATTATAGTTTGTCCATATGATGCAGAACTTTATGGTCATTGGTGGTATGAAGGTCCTTATTGGCTATATATCTTATTCAAAAAAATTTATTATGATGACTGCAATTTTAAATTAATAACACCTAGCGAATACATAGATAAATATCCTTGTATGCAAATTTCATCCCCTTGTAGATCAAGTTGGGGTGCAAATGGTTATAGTGAAGTATGGCTTAATCCTACTAACGATTATGTACATAAACACCTCCATGTTGCTGGTGATAAAATGTGTGAACTTGCTCATTTATTTCCAAATGCAACAGGTTTAAAAAAGAAAGCTTTAAATCAATGTGCAAGAGAATTGCTTCTTGCCCAAAGTAGCGATTGGTTATTTATTATTACAAATGGTACTATGGTTGATTATGCTAAAAAAAGAATTAAAGAACATATCGGCAGATTTTCTGCTCTATATGAGCAAATAAAAAATGATAAAATAAATGAAGAATTTTTAAAAGATATATTAAAAAAAGATAAAATTTTTCCAGATATTGATTATATGATATATTATTAATTTTTTAATATTCTTTCATTTACTTTAATTTAAACTTTCATATTAAACAAGTTTCATATTCTCTTTTCCAAGAATAAAATATGTATATCTAAAGAGTTTTTAGTAGATAATAACATTATTGGGAAGGAGAATTTTTGTGCTTAAATCATTTTGTATCAAAACAAATAATAATAGAATTGTTAATTATCTACAAAGCAAATTTGAAAATTCAAACTTAGAAAATATTTATATATCAAAATTAAAATTCAAATTATATAATAACTTTATTATTCATTATAAGGGAAAAAATTTGGATTTATTTTATAATACTTTTTCTAATATTCTTTCTTCTGCAATAATAGAGTTCTATGAAAAAGATATAATTAAGCGTATTATAAGTTCTAATTACTTTTATTTTACTGATATAGAACAAAGAAAAATATTTGATATAGTTAATAACTATATTTATAATGGAGACCTCCCAGAAAGTTATATTAGAAAAGATTCTATAATACTTTCTTGCATAGAATATTTTTCAGACAATAAATCTGTAATTTTAGATGGACTTGTAAATTTTAGAATTAATAATTATATCAAAATTATTGATTATATTGTAGATATGGCAGTAAATAAATTTGTTATTGATAGAGAATATAATGAATTTATTGATTTATTAAAATGTTATATTAATTCTAAAGACTATGGAACTAATATTGTACACCTGATTTATCAAAATCAAGAATCTATATTACTTGATGAATTTAAAAAAAATATTGATTTAGATGATAGTATTTTAAATAGCAAATATCTATCAGATATAACTTTTTCATCAAATGATTATACTTTAAATACTCTTCTAACTCTCTTACCAAGAAAAATCTATATACATTTAGTCGATGGTATTCAAGATGAATTTATTAATACACTAAAATTGGTATTTGATGATAGAATATATTTATGTAATGATTGTAACATTTGCAAAATTTATAGATTAGAAAAGATTCATAGATAAATTGTTGTTTGAGCGTCCGGACGTGAGGAAAAAATTTATTTCGCAGAAATGGAATTTTTTCCTCCGTCCTAGCAAATTGGTGGAAATTCAGGACAGTCCCCTTTTTCCCCTTTTGGGAAAAAAGATGGACAGTCCCTAGAATTTCCCTCACACAAATTACAATTTGCAATATTTTATTCAA
>CANPYN010000021.1 GCA_947588635.1 uncultured Clostridia bacterium | reverse complement strand
ATGAAAAATTTGACAAAAAAATTAAGCATTTTTAATGCTTACAAAGATTTTTTAATTATGAAAGTGTCAAACTTCCGGGCAGATATGGAATCTGCCCCTACGGATATAAAAATTAATTTAATTCAACAAATTACAATTTGTCGAAATATGTCAATGAAAAAATATTGACATATGATGGAAAAAAATGTAATATGTAAATGAAAATATATTCTTTATTCTTAAAAAATTGTAGATCTTACAATTATTATTTCCTAAAAGATATAAAATAAAAAATAATCAATATTGTGATAGGAGGTGAAAATACTAATACGTCCATATTTTTATGAAATTAAAAATAATATAAAAAAATATATTATTATAATATTTTAATAATTAATTAGAAAGGAGGAAGGTATCATAAAAAAAATCAATTCTGTTCAGAATTGGTTGCCTTTTGATGAAATTTTAGATAATGGTATAATAAAATTAAAAGATAATTCGTATATTAAAATAATAAAAATTATACCGATTAATTTTAATTTAAAATCTAATTTAGAAAAAGAGGCAATTTTAAATTCTTATAAAATTTTTTTAAAAACATGTAATTTTGATATTCAAATTTTAATTCAAAGTAATAAAGAAGATTTATCTAAACATATTTCCAAGGTTAAAGAAAAAACAAAAAATGAAAAAGAAAATATAAAATTATTATCTAATAATTATATTAAATTTATTCAAGATATGAATATTGATAAAAAATCATCTTCAAAAAATTTTTATATTATAGTTAAAGAAATTCAAGAAAATAAAAAACAAAAAAATAAAGACAATACTGAAAGCATTATTTTTGATAAGTTAAAAGATAAATATTTTAATATTAAAGAATGTTTATCTAGATGTGGAAATATTGTTATAGATATTTCTGATAAAAATCAGATTAAAAAAATATTATATTCTTTTTTTAATTCAAGAAAAAATTTAATTGAGATGTGAGAAATGAGATGTGAGAAGTGAGAAAAATTAATTTTAAAAAAAATGAAAAAAAATTAAATAAAATAGATGGAGAGTTTTGCATAAAAGATAAAATATCACCAGCATATATTAATTTAAATAATCCTAAATATATCGAAATTGATAATATGTATTATTCAGGAATAATAATTGTTAATTATTATAGAGAATATAATGAGTTAATTTTAAAAAGAATATTAGATTCAAATTTAAATATGAATATTTCTATTTTTTATGAAAAACAAGATACATATAAGGTAATAAGAAATTTAACATATCATATAGCAAATGTGGGAGTAGATTTAAAAGAAAGTAATCAAAATAGACAAGATATAGATATTGCAGCATTTACATATAATGATGCTAAATATATTAGAAAAGAATTGCAAGTAAATAATGAAGATATTTATTATTTGTATATTTATATAGATGTTTTTTCAGAAGATATAAGTAAACAAGAATATCTAATAAATAAAATAGAAGGTATATTACAAAGTATACGGTTTACAAACAAGAAGAGCAAACTTTAGACAAGAGCAATTATTTTTATCTTGTATTCCAATAATGGATAATAATAGGGATATTAAATTTGCTGCAAGAAGAAATATATTAACTAGTGGACTTGTTTCAACATATCCATTTATATCATCTAGTATTTTTGATGAAGAAGGGATTTTTTGTGGTACTAATATTTATAATAATTCTTTAGTTTTTATTGATAGATATAATCAAAATAAATATAAAAATGCGAATATGTGTATTTTTGGAACAAGCGGGTCTCGGAAAATCTTTTTATACGAAATTAATGATTTTAAGATATAGACTGTTAAATATTGAACAATATGTTATAGATCCAGAAAGAGAGTATGAAAAGCTTGCTAAAAATTTAAATGGGACAATATTAAAAATAGGACCTACTTCAAATACATATATAAATATATTAGATATTAGAAAAGAATCAATAGAAGATGAAAAAGGATATTTAGCAACAAAAATTTCAAAATTAATAGGATTTTTTAATCTAATATTCGGAGAATTAGATGAAGAAGAAAAAGCATTATTAGAAGAAAAAATAATTAAATGTTATGAGAATAAGGGAATAACATTTGATGATAGCACTTTATATAAAACAGATGAAAATAAAGTTAGTATAGAACCATCTTTTAAGGAAAGTAAGGATATGCCATTGCTGGAAGATTTATACAATATATTAGGTGAAGACAAAACTACTAAAAAAATGCAAATAAAATTAATACCATTTGTTAAAGGTTCTCTTAATTTCTTTAATAATTATACAAATGTAGAATTAAAAAATAAATTAATTATTGCTGATGTATATGATTTAGGAGAAGAAAATTTAAAATATGGTATGTATTTGTTTATTGATTTATTCTGGGACAAAATAAAAAATAATAGAGAAATAAAAAAAGCAATTTATTTAGATGAGGTATGGAGATTAATAGGTGTTACATCAAATAAAGATGTTGCAAGTTTTATTTATAAAATATTTAAAACAATTAGAAAATATGGAGGAAGTAGTATAGCAATAACACAGGATATATCAGATTTATTTAGTTTAGATGAAGGTACATATGGAAAGAGTATTTTAAATAATTCAAGCAATAAAATATTTTTTGCATTGGAAGAAGAAAACATTTTAATTTTAAGTAAATATACAAATTTATCGGAAAAAGAAAAAATAGAAATCAAATCTTTAAAAAGAGGAGAATGTTTAATGTTTGTTGGAGAAGAACATATTTTAAGCAAAGTTGAAGTTGCAGATTTTGAAAAAGAAATAATTATTTAATTAAAATATATAAGGAGTAATGAAATGAAAATAATAACAGCGCTAGAAAATCCAAAAACAAATGAAAAATTAAATGAAGAAACAAATTTTGAAATAATAGGAAATGATATACAATATCAAGAAGCGGTTTTAGAAATATTAGAAAAAAATCCAGAAATAAATTTAATTATAATAAGTGAATTATTACCAGGGCAAATCGGATTTAAAGAATTAATAAAAAAAATAAAATTAATTAATAATAAAATAGAAATAATTGTAATACTAAAAAAAGAAAATGAAGAAATAAAAAATTATTTAATATCAAAAGGTGTATTTAATATTTTTTATAATAATAAAATTACTAATGAACAATTAATTAAAAAAATAAATAATATAAATAAAATAAAAAAAGAAGATGAAATTAACGAAGAAATAAAAAATCTTAAAAAAATGATTTTAGAAAAAAATAATACAAATAAAAACAAAATAAATAATAAAGATAAAAAAATAATTTATAAGATATATTTAAAAATTACAAATAAAATATCAAATAAATTAAAGATAAAAAATAAAAATAATATAAAAAAAGAAAATAAAATAATTAGTATTGTAGGAACAAATGGAATTGGAAAAAGTATTTTTTCTTCTATTTTAGCAAAAATAAATAAAAATAAAAAAACATTATTAATAGATTTTGATATATTTAATCAAAGTATTAATTCTATATTTAATGTAAAAAAAATAAATAATAAAAAAAGTAACTTTATAATAAATGATTCAATAATAAGAATAAATAAAAAAATTGATTTATTATGTGCAACAGATGTTTTATTTGATGATAAATTTAAAACAGAAAAAAATAAAATAAAAAATATTTTAGAAGAATTAAATTCAAAATATGATTTAATTATTATTGATACTACATCGGAATGTTTTTTTGATTATACAAAAGAAATATTAGAAAAGTCAGATATAATAATTTTTTTAGTAGAGGGAAATTTAATTGAATTAAAAAAGAGCAAAAATTTATTGGATATCTATATTAACAAATGGAGAATAAATAAGAAAAAAATAAATATAGTATTTAATAAAGTTAATATAAATACAATAGATAATAAAATATTAAAAGTTTTATTTTCTGATTTTAATATCGTTGGAAAAATAAAATTAAGCAATAGTTTTAATTTTATTATAAATAATAATTTAAAAATAATCGATAAAAAATTAAAAAAACAATTTGAAAGAATAATGAAAAAATGTGACATATAATTAAAAAATAAGAAGATAAAAATAAAGAGTTAAAACTTTACTATATACGAAGGAGGAAAATATATGAGTGATGAATTAACAATTAAAAATAATATTAATTTAGAAAAAGAAAAATCAAATAATGTTACATATGAAGAACAAAAAGGCTTTCTAGAAACTAATTTAGGACAAGTTATAAATGGAGGAATAAATTTAGGATTAAAAGCGATATTACCAGATTTTTTGGAAGACGAAATAATAGAAATAAAAGACAGTATAATTACTGATGGATTTTCAGCAGGTATAAAGACAGCAATAGATAATGTTGTTGATATGGGAAAAAGTGTTTTAGGAATATTTACAGGAAAATTTGATAATATATCTCAAGTAAAAAATGTTGTGAAAAGTGGAGGACTAATTGATTCTGTTTCTGATGTTTTAGATTGGGGAATAAAAAAATCAAAACAAAATGGATTGATTAATAATACAACAGCAAGTATTATTCAAAAGGGTAAAAATACTATCTTAAATACTGTAAATAGTAGTATAGAAAATAATTTAACATCACAAATAGAATCAATTGAAAAAATAGATAAATATATATCAAACTGGACCCAATATTATCAAAATCAGGATTTTAGTAATATGGAAAAACAATACAAAAGAATAGAAAAAGAATTACAAAATATTATGCCATTAGAAAATGTCATAATAAAAACGAGACAATTAGAAAATTTACATGAATTAATAAAAAATAAGGGAGGAGACTTTAATCTTTCAAAAGAAGAATTAGAACTTGCAAATAAATTAATTTAAATATTGTAAAAAATAGAGAAAATATAGAATACACAATTATACATTTATCAACACTACTTATGATATAAGCATGATTCTATCTTACAGTAGAAGCAAAAAATATATAAGAAAATTTTATTATAAAATTATGAGAGACACAATAAAACTATATAAATAGTTTTTATTCTAAAATGTATATTTCCCTAAGTTTTTTGCAGTTTTTTCTTGCATATTCAAAATTGTTAATATATAATATGAAAAGATGAAAAAGTAGGGAAAAGAGGTTAAAGTAATGGATAAGGCAGAAGAAAATATAATACAGAGAGATATTGAAAATGAGATGAGAACAGCATATATAGATTATGCAATGAGTGTTATAGTAGCACGTGCACTTCCAGACGTTAGAGATGGTATGAAACCAGTACATAGAAGAATTTTATATACTATGCATGAAGATGGTTTTACACCAGATAAACCATACAGAAAATGTGCTACAACTGTTGGAGATGTTCTAGGTAGATATCATCCACATGGAGACGCATCTGTATATGATGCATTAGTAAGAATGGCTCAAGATTTCTCTATGAGATATATGATGATAGATGGTCATGGAAATTTTGGATCTGTAGATGGTGATCCACCAGCTGCATATCGTTATACAGAAGCAAGAATGTCTAAAATTGCTTTAAATATGCTTACAGATATAGAAAAAGATACTGTAGATTTTATGCCAAACTTTGATGATAGATTACAGGAACCAGTTGTATTACCTGCAAAAATACCAGCACTTCTTGCAAATGGGTCATCAGGAATTGCAGTAGGTATGGCTACAAATATACCTCCACATAATTTAGGTGAATTAATTGATGGAATAATAAAAATAATTGATGAGGACGAAGTCACAAACGAAGACTTAATGTCTGTTATAAAAGGTCCTGATTTTCCTACAGGTGCTACAATTCTTGGTAGAGAAGGTATAAAACAAGCTTATACAACAGGTAGAGGAAAAATTACATTGAGAGCGGAAGCAGAAATAGAAGAAATGAGTGGAAACAAGCAAAGAATAATAGTATCTTCACTTCCATATCAAGTAAATAAATCAAAGTTAATTGAACATATTGCAGATCTTGTAAAAGAAAAAAGAATTGAAGGAATATCAGCAATAAGAGATGAATCTGATAGAGAAGAAAAAGTAAGAATTGTTATAGAATTAAAGAGAGATTCAAATCCTCAAGTAGTTCTAAATCAATTATATAAAAATACACAAATGCAAGATACATTTGGAATTATAATGCTTGCATTAGTAGATGGAAAACCTGAAATACTAACATTAAGAGCGTGTCTAGATCACTATATTGAACACAGAAAAGTAGTAGTCTTAAGAAGAACAAAATTTGAACTAGATAAAGCAGAAGCAAGAGCTCATATTTTAGAGGGATTAAAGATTGCATTAGACAATATTGATGAAGTAATTGCAATTATTAGAGCAGCATATGATGATGCAAAGGAAAGATTAATGGAAAGATTTGGACTTTCAGAAATACAAGCACAAGCAATTTTAGATATGAGATTAAAAACATTATCAGGTTTACAAAGAGAAAAAATAGAAGAAGAATATAGACAATTAATGGAATTAATCGCACATTTAAAAGAGATTTTATCAAGTGAAACATTAGTATATGGAATAATAAAAGATGAATTGCTAGAAATAAAAGAAAAATTTGGAGACGAAAGAAAAACTAAAATCATTGCTGCAGAAGGGGAAATAGATTTAGAAGATTTAATAAAAGAAGAACAAACTGTAATTGCCTTAACACATTTTGGATATATAAAGAGAATGCCAATAGATACATATAAGAGTCAAAAAAGAGGAGGAAAAGGCATTACAGGAATTGCAACAAGAGAAGAAGATTTTGTAAAACAAATATTTACAGCATCTACGCATGACACAATATTATTCTTTAGTAATAAAGGAAAACTATACAAGTTAAGGGGATATGAAGTTCCAGAAGCAGGTAGAACAGCAAGGGGAACAGCAATAGTCAACTTATTAAGTTTAGATGCCGGAGAAAAAATTTCAGCCATAATCCCAATTCAAAATTTTGCAGAAGGAAAATATTTATTATTCTGTACAAAAAATGGTATTATAAAGAAAACAGCACTTTCAGAGTATAATTCTGCAAGAAAAACAGGGTTATTGTCAATCACACTAAAAGATGAAGATGAGTTAATTGATGTAAGATTAACAGATGGTGAAGATAATATAGTTTTAGTTACAAGAAAAGGACTCGCAATTACATTTGACGAAAAAGACGTAAGACCTATGGGAAGAACATCTCAGGGAGTTATAGGTATAAGACTAAATAAAGATGACTATGTTATAGGAATGGAATCAATAATTTCTGGAAGTACTGCAACACTTCTTGCAATAACAGAGAATGGATTTGGAAAAAGAACAGAACTAGATGAATATAGAGTTCAAACAAGAGGAGGAAAAGGAGTTCTTACATATAAAATAACTCCAAAAACTGGTGATATAGTTGGAATTAGGATTGTTGTAGATTCAGATGATGTAATGTTAATTACAGATACAGGTACAATAATAAGGATTAGTGCAGCAGATATTAGTATACTTGGAAGATCAACACAAGGAGTTACATTAATGAGAACAAATGAAGGAAAAGTTGTAAGTATAGAAAAAGTTCCAGAAGAAAAAGAAGATGAATAATATGACAGAAGAAGAAAGAAAAAGATATTTTAATATCCTAGTAGAGAATTTGTATAGTCAACTTCAAATAGTTTCAGAGGGTACTGTACAGAACAAAAAAGAAATTGCAACAAAGCTTATACATGATTTTTATAAAGAATATAAAGATGACTATGATATAGAGAATATTGAGGAAGTAATGAAAGAACTTGATAGAGTAAATGAAAACATAAAAAAATCACGTGAGCAAAGAGAGTTAAACGAAAGATAAAAATTTAAAATTAGTATTGATTTAAAGTAAAAAAGATGTTAATATATAAAAAACAAAGAAAAGGACAAGACAAATAATAGTAAAACTAAAAGAGAGTTAAACATATGGTGAAAGTTTAATTAGAAAATAGATTATTTTGTTATCACCTTGGAGTTGCTTAAATGAAATAAAAGTAATTTAAGTCGTAAACCTTGCGTTAAAGGTATAGAGATGTATAAATTATAAATTTATATAAATTAGGTGGTACCACGTTTTAAAAATCGTCCTATAGCCAGGACGATTTATTTTTTTCTTTTTTTGGACGGACTAAATTTAGTCTTTTTTATAAAATTGCTATTGCCTATAAGATTTGCTTCTTTTTGTTGCAAACTCAGATTAGCAAGAACAAAGAAAAGTTAAAGACAGCTTTGTTCAATTTCAATTTTAGATTCAACCAAAAAAAGAAAAAAGACTAAAACTAGTCCGTCCAAAAAAAGAAAAAAAGTTAGGAGGAATAAATATGAGTGAAGAAAAAAAGGATTATGGAAAAACATTAAATCTGCCAAAAACAGATTTTCCAATGAGAGCAAGTTTGCCGGAGAAAGAGCCGGAGATTGAAAGAGAAATCTTTGAAAATGATTTGTATGAAAAAATATTAAAGAAAAATGAGGGACATGAGCATTTTGTATTACATGATGGACCTCCTTATGCAAATGGGGAAATTCACATCGGTCATGCTTTAAATAAAATATTAAAAGATACTATTGTAAGATATAAAGCATTAAAAGGGTATTATACTCCATATATACCAGGATTTGATACACATGGTATGCCAACAGAAAAAAAGGCTATTGAGAAATTGGGATTAGATAGAGATAAAATTCCTGTATCTCAATTTAGAGATACTTGTTTGGAATTTACAAAAGATTATAAAGATAAACAAATAGAAGGTTTTAAAAGAGTTGGTGTTTTAGGTGACTGGAAAAATCCATATATTACTTATGAACCACGACTAGAGGCAAGACAACTTGGAGTATTTTATGATATGTATAAAAAAGGATATTTGTATAAAGGATTAAAACCAGTATATTGGTGTACTGATTGTGAAACAGCCTTAGCAGAAGCAGAGATAGAGTATCAAGATGTTGATACAATGTCTATATATGTTAAATTTGAAGTATCTGATAGTAAAGGAAAGTTTGATAAAGAAAACACATATTTTGTAATATGGACTACAACTCCTTGGACATTACCAGGAAATGTAGGAATTACAATAGGTGGAGAATTTGAATATTCAATAGTAAAAACAGAAAATGAAAAATTAATAATTGCTACTGAATTAGTAGATAATGTAATGAAAGAAGCTGGAATAGAGAAATATGAAACAGTTCAAACTTTGCCAGGTTATGAATTAGAAGGGGTACTTTGTAAACATCCATTCTTAGATAGAGAATCAAGAGTTGTTCTTGGAAGTGATGATACAATAGTTGTAGATTTAGGAACAGGTACAGGAGCAGTCCATACAGCACCAGGCTATGGTAAAGAAGACTATTTATGTGGAATTAAAAATGGATTAGAAATTGTCGTTACTGTTGATGGAAAAGGTTTCCAGACAGAAGGCGCAGGAATATTTGCAGGACTAAAATATGATGAATCTAATGATAAAATTATAGAGTGGTTAGAAGAAAACAAATATTTATTGCATAAACAAAAATTAAATCACTCATATCCACACTGCTGGAGATGCAAAAATCCAATTATATTTAGAGCAACAGAGCAATGGTTCTGTAGTGTAGATAAATTTAAAGATGAGGCAATTAAAGCTGCTGAGAGCGTTAAATGGATTCCTTCTTGGGGAGCAGACCGAATTTCTAATATGATAAAAGAAAGAGCAGATTGGTGTATATCAAGACAACGTACATGGGGAGTTCCACTTCCAATATATTACTGCAAAGAATGTGGAAAAGAATATGTAACAGAAGAATCAATAGAAAAATTAAAGAAAATATTCAAAGAAAAAGGCTCAAATGCTTGGTGGGATTTAAGCGCAAAAGAATTAATGCCAGAAAATGCTAAATGTGAAAAATGCGGATGCAAAGAATTTGTAAAAGAAAAAGATATAATGGATGTATGGTTCGATTCTGGTTCAACACATCAAAGCGTATTAGTAGATAGAGGTATAGATTATCCAGCAGATTTATACTTAGAAGGAGCGGACCAATATAGAGGATGGTTCCAATCTTCACTTTTAACTTCTGTTGCAACAAATGGTATAGCACCATTTAAACAAGTTTTAACACATGGTTGGACAGTAGATGGTGAAGGTAAAAAAATGTCTAAGAGTTTAGGTAATGGAATAAGTCCACAAGAAGTTATAAAAGAATATGGTGCAGATATTTTAAGACTTTGGGTTCTTTCTTCAGATTATCAATCAGATGTAAGTTTATCTAAAGATATATTAAAACAAATAACAGAAGTATACAGAAAAATGAGAAATACTGCAAGATATATTTTAGGTAATATATCAGATTTTGACCCAAATATTGACCAAGTTAAATACGAAGAACTTGAAGAAATAGATAAATATGCTTTATTAAAACTAAATGATTTAATAAAAGAATGTACTGAAAGTTATGATAGATATGATTTTCATGAGGCTTATCAAGCAATAAATATATTCTGTGTTACAGATATGAGTAGTTTTTATTTGGATATAATTAAAGATAGATTATATAGTTCAAAGGTGGATTCAAAAGCAAGAAGAGCTGCTCAAACAACTATGTATATAATATTAAATGCATTAGTTAGAATTCTGGCTCCACTTACAGCATTTACAGCAGAAGAAATATGGAAATATATGCCTAAAACTAAGAATACAGACGTAGAAAGTGTTATGCTAACAGATTATCCAACAGTTAATGAAAAATATGAGGATAAAGAATTAAGAGAAAAATGGGAAAAGATAGTAGAGATAAAAGAGATTGTTTCTAAAAAATTAGAAGAAGCAAGAGCTGAAAAAATAATTGGACATTCATTAAATGCAAAAGTAATTCTTTATGCAGAGGGAAATTTATATAATTTTATAAAGGATAATTTAAAATTATTACAAAGTGTATTTATAGCATCTGGATTAGAAGTTGAAGAAAATAAAAGAGAGTCAGAAGTGAAATTAGGAGTAAAAATAGAACAAGCAGAAGGAGAAAAATGTGAAAGATGTTGGATGTATTCAACTACTGTTGGAGAAGATAAAGAAAATCCAACTATATGCCACAGATGTAGTGAAGTGTTAAAAAAATAATACTAAATAAAAAACAGAAATGAAATTTTCATTTCTGTTTTTTTAATCTAATATCATCACCGTAAAATCTATATATATCATAATAGCCAATAAATCTGGAAACTAAACGTTCATCATAAGTATTAAATAAACCTTTTAAATCTAAATTAGTAGATATTATTGTTTTTAAAGGTTTATTATTTTGATTTAATAATCTAGTATTTATTATTTTGTATAATTCAGTAAATTTCATACTGTTCATTGTTTCTGTTCCTAAATCATCGATAACTAGTAAATCAACTGTTAATAAATTATTTGAAATTCCAGTTTGGTTTTCTGGTTTTGCAAATAAATCTGCAATTAAATTATCAAGCATTACAGGAGATGTTTGGTACATTACAGTTTTGCCTTTTTCCAACAAAGCATTTACAATACAATTAGAAAGAAAAGTTTTTCCAAGTCCAGTTCCACCTGTAAAAATTAAATTCTTTGTTTCTGGTTTTTCAAAATTTGTTATAAAGTCCTGAGCGGCTTTTTTTATATCAATTATATTTTCTCTTGGTGATAAATTTGAATTATATTTTTTTTCATCAGATTTATCAGAAAATAAATTTACATTAAAATTATCAAATGTTTGATTATCTATATTATTTATATTTTTTTGATTATATTCTAAATTATATATTTTTTGTTTTAGACAATTGCACATTGTAGATATGCCATTTTTAAAAATGTAGCCAGTATCATTACATATATTACAATCGTATTTAACCGACAAATAATCTTTAGAGATATTTAATGAATTTAATAAATTTTCTTTTTCTTTTTTTAAATTATTGATTTCTTTTTTTAAATTTTCCAAAGTTTTTTCTGAGTTAGTCTTTAAAATTTCTTTTGCCGAATTTATAGAAATATTACTTAATTTATCATCAATTTTTTGTAATTTAGGATTTGATAAATATAATTCTTTTTTACGATTTTCTGCATCACGAATATTATTTAACCTTTTTTGTTCATATTGTTTTAATAAATCATTTAAAATAGAATTATTCATTAATTCACCTTCTTGTTAGCATATAAATCATCCAAATTATCATAATTTCTTTGTTCAAAATTGTTATAATTGGTTTGCTTTTCTAATATTTTAACATTTTTCTTTTTTTGTTTTATTTCTGATAAGAAATTATTTACATCAATTTCCGTTTTTAAATTTCTATCATGCCAATCTGAAATTAATTTATCTAAATAATCAAAATTAGGATTAGCCTTAGAAGTAGTTTTTTTAAGTGCAATATTTATAACTTTTAAATCATATCCATATTCTAAAATCCACTTTTCTATATATGCTTCTTCAAATTGTGTAAGAGGAGAATATCTTCCTAGTTTTTTTGAAATATCCTTTTTTATTTTGTTAAGTTTGTCCTGATTTTCTGAATAGATTTCTAAATCTTCGTATGTTTTTATATTACTTTTACTCCAAGCTTCGGCTACAGTTTTAACATAGTTCTTATGGAGGGCGGATTTATTAAAACAATAATCAAAGAGTGAAATCATAACTTGCTCATCAAATCCATATTTTTTAAACCATAAATCTATATCACTATACCATGCGGGAGACATTACACCCTGAAAATACATATTATTAATACATTCAATAGCCTTTGCTCTGTATTTACTATCTTCATTTTTCTTTATATCTTCTTTAGATAATGTGAGATTAGGAGAATACAATTTATTTAATTCTATTTCTTGTAGATTGCTTAAAATATATCCATTTACTTTTTTAATTATAACGCCTCTTTCTTCCCAATATATAAGTGCCGCTTGAATTGTTTGTAAAGTAATATTTAATTTTTTTGATAAATCATTTAGTTTAATATCTCTGTCATATTTGCACAAAAAAACTAAGCATAAATATATTTTAATAAAATCTCCAGATGCCTCATTCATATATTCTGTAAAAAAAACATCTGGTATCTCTGTTGATGAAAAAAGCATAGACTTATCTTTATTTTCAAGTTTCATATTTTTACTCCCTTAAATTTAGTACATCAATTATAACATTTTGATTAAACTATTACAATAAAGAAATATAAAAATATTCATTAATAAAGATACTGATTTAATATATTATTCTTTGCTAAAGAAATATAATTTAGGACTTTTAATAAATTTAAAGAGATAAACTAATACATATATAAAATTTTCATGATTAAAACCTATAATACTAAATAGAAATAAGGGAAAACAAAAAATAATAAAGCATGATATTTTAAAAGATATATTTGAAATAAACATATCAATTAAACAAAAAATAAAAACATCCCAAATTACATTTAATATTAATGTAGAATAATCAATTATTCCAAACAATTTATTTTTAAAAGTATAATTTTGAGGAAAAATATATTTCATAAAATACCCCCTTTTTTAATTGTAATTTGTAGGGGCGGAATCCATTTCCGCCTGAGAAGGATAAACAACAATTTATTTTATAAACAGTGATTTAAAATTAGAAATTCCAGTGCTAACATCAGTAGACAAACCACCCATAAAATCCTTAATAAATGAGTTGGCTCTAATGAGTGAATAAACAGATCCTAGATAGACAAACTTTGAAAACGTATCAGAACTGTTAAATTCAATAGAAAATGAAATTAGCAATATTAAAGATACTAGTAATTGTAAAGATAAAAGGGATATAAATAATTTGAACCAGCTTTTAAAGATCCACGAAGTATTATTATTTATTAATGATATAAATGCAAAGGGAGTAAAAATAATAAAAACTTTGATTAATATATATCTTATACTATATGAAATAGCTAAGTTTAAAAGTCCAATAGATACAAAACTTTTCATAAGACCATCTAAAGAAAAAATATTTAACCCTGAATTTTCAATATATATAGTCGAATTAAATTTTTCGATAAATGCGGATAAACAAATATTTTCATTTAATACAGTTTCACCTACCTCTCTTATTGCAAGAGAAATGTTGGAAAATATTGTAATAAATTGTTCTACAAGAAATAAAGAATAATTTATTGCAATAGCAGATAAAAAAAGTTTAAATAAAAATTGTATAGGATTTTGTACAGGTGAAAAAGTTAATTTTGATATCATGAGAAAACATGCATAGTACAGAGTAAAGCCAAGCAACAGAGAATTACAAATTAAAATTAACCCGTCAGAATTAAAATTACCTAGTATTTTTCCTAGATTAGAATCATTAAATAAGTTTGGTCCAACAAAAAGTAAATCATCTAAAATAGAATATAATGAATTATCGATTGACGAAAATAAATTAGAGAATAAATTATTAATTGTTTGAGTAATAACCTCTACAATATTTACTTGTGTATTTTCCAATTTCACACCTCGTTTAAGAAATTAATAGTTCGATAGTAGAAAGAATTAAATCAATAGCTAAAATGAAAGCATAAGAAAAAAGAGTTCCATTAATTACTTTTTTTCCAATACGAATTCTTTCTTCATCACCAAAACTAAATTTTTTCATAAAAATTCCTGTACCGTACAGCAACTGCAGCAGCAGGTGTAGCTATTTTTATAATCCAACCTTTTATAGATTCAAAACCGCTAACTAATTTTGAAACTAGTTTAGGATAAGCAGAAAGAGTTAAAGGAGAAAATGTAATTAAAAAAATAGCTGATAAGATAAATATAAAAATTATAAAAAATAAAAACTTCTTTTTCATATATTCACAACCTTTCTAAATAATTTTTAAATTATTACTTTTTTTTATATCTTCTGGAATATTTTTAAAGTAGGGGATTAAATCTATTTTACATGGAGGTAAAATTGCATTACCATTTGATATAAAAGCAAGACAAGAGAAACATTCTAATTTTTGGGTAAAGAAATTAACATCATATATATAATCAGTTTGAATTTGTGTAGATATAGTTTCTGATAAGTTTGATTTTCTTGAAGAAAGAGAATTAGTAAAGTAATTGTAATTTGTTTCAGTTGCATTTTCTGATATGTTTTTTGATATCTTTGTTTTGTCTTCTTTACCAAGCTGTTTTTGTGCGTTTTCAATAGTATATACGTCATCAGTTCTAAGCCATAATTTGTTTACCAGGTTTTGTATGATAACTTTAACAGCTGATTCATTTTGAAGAGTATTTAATATAGAGGAATAACTTTGTGTAGATACAATATTTATACATTTAGATTCTCTACTTTGTGCAAAGAAATCTGCGTCAGATGTTGTAACATATTCATGGTATTCATCACACATAAATACAGTTGGATTTATAATATTTTTATTTTTTGAGAGTTCTGACAACACTTGAGATTGAAAATCTAATTTTAAATATGCTGCGATAATTTTTGATAAGTTTTTATATTCTGCAATATTCATGTTAAGAACAACAATTTTTCCGGCATTAATAACTTCCTCAAAACCTTTAAAATTAATTTCGCTTTTTTTAGGACAAAAAGTTTTTGAAATTTTATAGTCAGATACAAATAGACATGTAATTCTGGTAATTTCAGATTTTAGTATAGATTTTGTTCTTTCATCTAAATTTATAAATTCGTTTTCAAAAAAATATAGGGAAGAATATAAATTATAAATATCTTCAGAAGACATTTTGCCAGATAAAAATAAATTTCTTAAAGTATTGATTTTACTTTTATAGTAATTTTCTTGATTAATTAAATTATGGAGTTCTGTAAAAGTTACATACCCATCATTATACAATCTACAAAGCTTTATGCTTTCTGTAAGAATATCTTGAACTTTATCTAACCAATATGATTCCGAATTATTAGGGGAAAATAATTCTAAAATAGTTTTCAATCTATTGGCAAGTACACTAGCGTTTAAATTTGGCTTGTCTAAGGGATTGTACCTGGTATTAGAATTTAAACTTATTTCAATTATATCAGAAGTTCTGTTATGAATTTCTGCATATTTTAAGACTTGATTAAAAAAATTTCCTTTTACATCTAATATTAACATTCCAAATTTATAATAATTAGAATTCATTAACTGGTTGAGAAGAGGATACATCACTGAACTCGTTTTGCCGAGAACCAATTGTTCCAGTAACTAAAATATTTTGATATAATCCTTTTTCTGTAATATATACATTTTCTTTATTTTTTGAATTGAGACCAATTAATAATTTAAAATTATTTTCACATTGTGTTTGTAAGGGTTCTATGATGTTTGGTGGATGAGAATTTTTGTTGATTTTAAAAAATGTATGGATAGAATTAATTACTAAGAAATTGGCAATGAATAGATTTATACAATAAACGATTTTTATATAAAACCAAACTTTCGGATAATTTTTTGCAATATTAAAAGGATGTACTGAATAAGGAAATATAAAATCTTTAGCAGTTAAAATTGGTTTGAAAATAATTAAAAATATAATTGAAATAAAAAACGAAAATATAATAATAAAAAATTTTGTTTTAAAGAATTTCAAAAAAACCTCCTATAATTTTAAACTTTTTTTCTTCATATTTAATATTGAACCCTGAGAATTATGGAATATGATAATATCTATTAAAGAATAAATTGAATAAAAAACTATGAAAAGATTTATAATATAGGAAATAAAGAATAAATGAACTAAAATAATACATCACACTCGATTCCATTTTTTACCATAATAATACATTTTTTTAAATTTGTCTATACTTTTTTTAAAAAATATGATAAAATTTTTAATGTTGAAGTAAAATTATAATTTGAATGTTAGATATTATAGGTTAGAGATTAGGTATAATATGATAAATTTTATAAAGCAAAGCTTCTTATCTAACTTTTCACTATTAAACATTGAATAATTAAATTGGATATTATAAAAGGGGAGGAATAAAAAATGATAGAAAAGACAACAACAATAGGAGAATTACTAAAAATTGCGCCAGAAAAAGCAGATATATTATTAGAAGCTGGTATGCATTGCTTAGGTTGTCCAGCTTCACAAGCAGAAACTATTGAAGAGGCTTGCGAAGTACATGGAATAGATGTTAATGAATTGCTTGAAAAAATAAATTCATAAAAAAAATGAATAAAATTCAAAAAAACCGTTGACAATTGCAAAAAAATATTGTAAGATATTTAAGCAACTGTCAAAAGAACAGTTGCTTAAATAATTCTTTGTTAGAATTATGGGCCATTAGCTCAGGTGGTAGAGCACTTGACTTTTAATCAAGTTGTCCCGCGTTCGAGTCGCGGATGGCTCACCAAAAATAAATACTAATTTTACATTAGTATTTATTTTATAAGGCCCGTTGGTCAAGCGGTTAAGACATCGCCCTTTCACGGCGGAGACATGGGTTCGATTCCCGTACGGGTCACCAAACTAAATATTATATGCCGCTGTAGCTCAGTTGGTAGAGCAACTGACTTGTAATCAGTAGGTCGTCAGTTCAAGTCTGACTAGCGGCTCCAAAAAAAGATGGCAGAAGTCATCTTTTTTTATAGTATTTAGAGTGTTATACTTTGACAAGTTAATATAAAGATGCTAATATAAATAATATTAGAAAGAAATGCTATAGAAAGGGGAATAAGTAGATGAAAACTGTTTTAATTACAGGTGGATCTAGAGGAATAGGTAAATGTATAGCCGAAAATCTAGCAAAAAATGGCTATAATGTAGTTCTTAATTATAATAAATCCGAAAAGCAGGCAAAACAAATACAAAAGGAATTAATGGAACAAGGAATAAAAATAGAAACATGTAAAGCTGATGTATCAAATAGAGAAGAAGTAAAAAAATTGGTTAAATTTACTCTTAACAAATTTGGAAATATAGATGTATTAATAAATAATGCAGGAATTGCAAAACTTCAAATGTTTAATGATATAACAGATGAAGATTGGAATGATATGTTAGGTACAAATTTAAATTCTGTATTTTACTGTATACAGGAGGTATTACCTAATATGATACATAATAAAAGTGGTTGTGTTATAAATATTTCATCTATATGGGGACTAGTTGGAGCATCGTGTGAAGTTGCATATTCAGTTTCCAAAGCAGGAATAGATGGGATGACAAAATCACTTGCAAAAGAATTGGGACCATCTAACATTAGAGTTAATTCAATTGCCCCTGGAATTATTGATACAGAGATGAATAATAATATAGATAATGCAATAAAAGAAGAAATAAAAAGTGAAACTCCATTGAACAGAATAGGAAGACCGATTGATATATATAGATGTGTAGAATGGTTAATAAACGATGAATTTACAACTGGTCAAATAATTTCACCAAATGGGGGATATGTAATTTAAGTAAAAATAAAAACCACGTTGAGTGGTTTTTATTTATTATATATTTAAAATTATATGACTTCAGTAATCACAAGGAAATATATAAAATGCCAACAATAATTATGCTTTATTAATTTTAGGTACTTTTTTATAATTTCCTGATATTAATTTTGGAACATATGTTATTATTTTATATACTGCAAGTCTTATTTTTTTGCTCCATAAATATGATTTTCTTAATCTGTTTGGTCTATCTAAAGAAGAATCTATATCTTTAACAACTAAATCGAGACTTGGTTTTTCTAAATTAAATATGTAATTTTGATAATTATTATTATCCCATTCGTCGTTTTCGTTTTTAAAACAAAAATTGAAAGTATCACTTTCGATTAAATTGATTTCAGCTTGATAACCAAGCTCAGTTCTTTCCATTTTTATTTCAGATAAATTATCCCAAAAAGGTCCAAAACCATAATGAATATATACTTCTTCTGAACCATTTTCAAAGAACAATCCTGTATATGAAATTTTTACTTTAGAGTTTTGTACTAATTTATCTGTATTAAAAAAAATATTTTTTACTAATTCCATTTTATCTCCTCTTAATTATTTATCTTTAGCTAATGATATTATAGTATTAAAAAATATATTATTCAAGTGTTTTTTACAAAATTTTTATATATTAGTGATTTTTTTTAAAATAAAATAATAAAATTAATTAGCAGTCGCTTTAAGTATTAAAATTTAAAGTAACTACTAATTAATTTACGAGATATAATCAAAATTATTTGCAATTGAGTACTTTTCCTATGATATAGAAATTATCTGAATCCGTTATTTCTATTTCTTTGTCTGATTTATTATCAGGTTTTAGTATAAATTTTCCTCTACGTATAACAAATCTACGAATCAATATTTTACCGTTTATTTCAAAAATTCCTACTTCTTTATTTTCTAGAGGAGAATTAAATTCTATAAAAGCAAAACTACCCTTTTTTAGTTTTGGTTCCATTGCATCATCATTAACTTTAACAGCTAAAGATGCACTAGGCATATCTGATGGACAATCAATAAAATCCTGTAAATTACTTACTGCAAGGACTTTATTATACGATATATGATCTATAAAACCATAGCTTTCTTGTTCTTCACTTACTTGTTTATCATAAGTGTACATTAATTGTTGATAAGGTATATCTAAAGCCCTGCATATATTCTTTAATGCTTTGTGGCTAGGATTCCTTTCACCTTTTTCAATATGTGTTAAATGTCCTATATTAATATCTGTTAATTTAGATAGTTCTGTTTTTGTCATTCCTTTTTCTTTTCTAACTTTTGCAATCATATCACCTATCATAATTTGTGCACTCCTTTTTATATAATTTACGACAATATTATATATAATAAAATTAAATTTGTCTAGTAGTAAACAAGAAAAATGTAAAAAATTAACAAATTATTAAAAAACACTTGACTTGTCAAAAAGGTTAATGCTAAGATATTGTTAATTAGACAATTGTAAAGGAGTTGATGTCAATGTATTGCAATCAAGTAAGAAGAATAAGAGAAGAAAAAGGGATGACATTAGTAAAACTTTCAGAATTATCAGGAGTATCTGTAGGTTATTTATGCCATTTAGAAAAAGGGAGTAGAAAAAATCCATCTATAGAAATTATGGAGAAAATATCGAAAGCGTTAAATAAATCAATAACTGAAATATTTTTCATACCTTAATAATATTAATGTAAAAAGAGTATATTCATAAAATAATATAAAAATATTGTAAAAAAAAGATGATTATGATAATATAATAATGAAATATACTTAATTAAGGGAGATATGGTATGGAAGAAACTGATAAAAATGACATAACAAAAGAAACCACAGACCAACAATATAAAATAAATAATAATAAACCACTTATGAAAAACAAAAGAAATATAATATTATTTATTTGTATTGCTATAGTATTTATTATAGGAATTATCTTTAGTACAATTTTTGCATTAATTAATATAAATAATACAAAGATTATATCTGGAATAACGATAAATGGAATTGAAATAAATAAATTAGATAAAGAGCAAGCAATTCAAATGTTAAAAGAATCTACAGATAAAAAGTTAGATAGTGATATATTAGTAAAATCAGGAGATTTTGAATATGGAATAAAATTATCGCAAATAGAGACAAATTATAATATAGAAAAAGCAGTAGAAGAGGCTTATAATACAGGTAGAGGAGGAAATATATTCTCCAATAATTACGAAATAATAAAAACAATGATTTGGGGAAAAGATATTAATTTAGAATACACATATAATGAAGAATTGTTATCTAAAATAATAAATGATATGACATCAAAAGTACCAAATTCCGTTGTAGAGGCAAATTATAGCATTGAAGGGGATACATTAATTATAAGTAAAGGAAAGACAGGAAATAGTATAAATCAAGAAGAATTAAAAAATAAAATAATAGATGAAATGTCAATTGATAATACAAATAATGAAATAGACATAGAGTTAATACAAAAAGAACCAGAAGCAATAAATATTGACGATATATATTCTAAAGTTCATACAGAACCTAAAGATGCATATTATACAAAAAATCCGTTTCAAATTTTTCCACATGTTGATGGGGTAGATTTTGATTTAGAAGCTGCAAGAGAAATGCTAAAAGAAGATAAAGATGAATATGAAATAAAACTAACAATAACATCTCCAAAAGTAACAACAGATAAAATTGGAACAGAAGCATTCCCAGACCTCTTGTCATCTTTTAGTACTAGATATGATGCAAGTAACTATCCAAGAACTACAAATTTAAAATTAGCTATGAATAAATTGAATGGAGTTATAGTAGCTGCTGGTGAAACTTGTTCATATAATGAAACTCTAGGAAAAAGAACAGCAGAAGCAGGATATAAAGAGGCAGGAGGATACGCAGGAGGAAGAGTTGTTCAAACACTTGCAGGAGGTATTTGTCAAATTTCATCAACATTATATGATGCTGTTGTATATGCAAATCTAGACATTGTAGAAAGGCATAATCATATGTTTTTAGCTGGATATGTTGGAGCCGGTAAAGATGCTACTGTTGTGTATGGATCATTAGACTTTAAATTTAAAAATACAAGGAAATATCCAATAATGATAAAAACAACTATAGGAAATGGTGTTGCAAAAATAGACATATATGGAATTAAAGAGGATGTTGAATATGATGTAGATATAATAACAAATATATTAAGTTATAATACTTATAAAGTAGTATACGAAAATGATAGTAGCTTACCTGCAGGAAAACAAAAAGTTGTACAAAACGGAATGAATGGATGCAAAAGTATAACTTATAAAGTATTAAAATTAAATGGTAAGGAAGTTTCTAGAACAGTATTATCTTCTGATACGTATGACCCTATGAATAAAATAGTAAATGTGGGACCAGAAAAGAAAGCAACAACAACCAGTACAACAACCAGTGCAACAACCAGTACAACAACGAAGAATAAAAGTACAACCAAAACGAACGAGAATAAAAATAATGAAACTAAAAAAACAAATACAAATAGCGAAAAAGAACAAACTCAAGACAAGCAAACTCAAGACAAACAAACCCAAAATGAACAGACTAAAAGTAAAACAAGTAGCAAAACAGAAGAAACAAGCAATAAAAAAACAGAAAATTAGGAAATATGATTGTATACTCCAAATGCTAAACAAAAATAGTTTAACATTTGGAGTTGAATTTTTATAATTGACAAAGCCTAACTTTAGTATTATAATAAAAACACTAACGAAAAATTGTAGAAACTACAAGAATTCCATATTTACAAATTATATGGGCCATTAGCTCAGTTGGTAGAGCAGCAGACTCTTAATCTGACGGTCGGAGGTTCGAACCCTCTATGGCTCACCATAACATTACTATACGACCCCGTATAATATAAGAAATACCTCATTACATTTATTGTAACTGGAGGTATTTTTTAACGAAAGTATATAATAAAATATTGACATAATGTAAATCGTGCGATAGTATAAACATACATAATGTTTAAGAAGCTTAATTTGCCAACTTTTATAAAGCCATTTTAAACCTTATGAATAAGTTTGAAATGAGGAATCAAAATTATGACGAGTAAAGAAATGAAAAAATTGAGGCAATCAATCAGAACTGAACTGAACACAGCAGGTCACTATATTAGCTTAATTCAAATAGGTGTTGCTGTAGGACCTACTCCATCGAATAGCGAGGAAACAAGGAAATTCGTTGTACGGGAGTTAACCGCTAGCAAAGAAAAACTTCAAAAGTACTTGGAGGAATACGAAGAGTACATTGACGAAGCAATAAAACTAATGTCGTAATAATTATTCTAAAAAGTTGGAGAAAAAGGAAGCCTAAATAGCTTCCTTTTCTTAAGCACAAAATAAACAAACATATGAAATTTTACTAATTATTTTATTTATATAAATATTTTGATGAATAACCCATTCTTTAAGTAAAAAATTTTTCGTATTTGAAACGTTTCGGCTCACCAAGATAACGCTATCCGAGCCAGGATAGCGTTTTTTTGAAATGACAAAAGTAGCTTGCCTTAGTATGTGTGATTTATAAAGCATACCTGCATAAAATCTGTTAATTTAGAAAATACATTTGTATATTGATAACTAATATAGCATGAAAGGAAAAATAGTATGTTGTTAAAAAATTGTATTTATTTTATTTTAATAGTAATTAGTTTACTTTCAATACCAATATTGATTTATTCAATAAAA
>CANPYN010000020.1 GCA_947588635.1 uncultured Clostridia bacterium | reverse complement strand
TAAGAATTAGTTTTTCTGATACAGATAAAACTGCAGAAGATTGTCTGACTAATGTTTTAATGAATTTATATAGATAATTGATTAAAAAAAATAATATTGCGTTTTGATAAAAAAAATAATTATGGAGATAAAATATGGATGAGAATAGATTAAAACATAGTTTAGCTGTTGCTAGAAAAATGGTTGAAATAGGAAAAAAATATAACTTAGATTCTAATGAGTTAGAAGATTTATTTGTATTAGGCTTAAATCATGATATTGGTTATGAATACGGAAATAATTCTGATCATGAACATATAGGTGGAGAAATATTAAAAAGAAATCAATATAAATATTGGAAAGAAGTTTATTATCATGGAAATATAAATACAGAATATTCATCATTATATTTAAAAATATTAAATAAAGCAGATATGCAAATTGATAAATATGGTAATGATGTTGGTTATATCAAAAGACTAGAAGATATTAAAGACAGATATGGAGAAAATTCAATAACTTATAAAAATGCAGAAATATTAGTATCAAAATTAAGGAGTGAAGATTAGTAATGGAAGAATATTTAGAATTTGCAAAGTATAAATGATGATATAATAACAATGGAAAATTACATAATAAAATCGTTAATGCCATTAAAAAATATATTATTGAGGAGTAGATTATGAATAGTAACAACATTATGTGATAAAGAAGAAATATCAAGCAAGATAATAGATACATTACTTGAAAAAAGATTAGTATCTGGGTGTCAGGTTACGAAAGTTCACTCTAAATATTGGTGGAATAATAAATTAGAAGAATGTGATGAATACAAATTAAAATTTAGAACAAAGGAAAGTAAATTTTCAGAAATAAAGAATTTTTAAATTGGATAGATGAAAATATAAAATAAAAGGAAGTGAGTTAAATGGATAATCGACAAAATCAGGCAAATATTAACTGGTATCCAGGACATATGCTGAAAACTAAAAAGCAGATAATTGAAGATATAAAATTAATAGATGTAGTTATAGAAATATTAGATGCAAGGATCCCTGTATCTAGTAAAAATCCAGACATGCAAAAAATAATTGCAAATAAAAAAAGGATAGTAATATTAAATAAAAGTGATTTAGCAGAGGAAAAGGAAACAAACAGATGGGTAGAATATTATAAAAAAAATGGGATTAAAGCAATTATAGCAGATAGCAATTTAGGAAAAGGCATAAAAGAAACATTAAAGCAGATAGAAAGTATAATGGAAGAAGATATGCAAAAAGCAGCATCTAAAGGTAGAATAAAAAAGAACATTAGAGTAATAATACTCGGAATTCCAAATGTAGGGAAGTCATCATTTATAAACAGATTATGTAATAAAAAAACTGCAATTGTAGGGAATAGACCAGGTGTAACTAAACAAAAACAATGGGTAAGAATTGCAAATAATATAGAACTATTAGACACTCCAGGTGTACTTTGGCCGAAATTTGAGGATGAAAAGGTAGCATTAAATTTGTCTTATACAGGTTCTATAAAGGATGAAGTACTACAAACTGTGGAAATTGCATTTAATTTATTGACATATCTATATAACAATTATAAATCAAATTTAATAGAAAGATATAAATTGACGGAAGATGATATTGAAGATATAAAATCAGAGGATGAAAATGAGGAAATATATAGCCTTATGAAATTAATTGGTAAAAAAAGAGGAGCTATAATATCAGGTGGAAATGTTGATGAAGAAAAGACAGCAAACATTATTTTAAATGATTTTAGAAGCGGAAAATTAGGAAGGATAACATTGGAGAAAGTATATGAAAAATGAAGTTGAAGTAAATTTAATGTCGCCATTAGTATGGGCGTATGTGGGAGATAGTGTATATGAGTTGTTTATACGTACACATTTAGTAGAAACAACAAAGTTAAAACCTCACAAATTACATATTGAAGCAATTAAACATGTAAAAGCACAAGCACAAGCAAAAAAATTAGAAAAATTGCAAGACTTTTTAACTGAAGAAGAAAAAGAAATTGTAAGAAGAACACGTAATACAGAAAATCATCATTTACCTAAAAATGCAGATTCATCAGATTACATGTACGCAACAGCATTTGAAGGATTAATAGGATATTTATATTTAACTAATCAAAAAGAAAGATTAAATGAAATACTAAATAAATGCATATAAAATTTTAAAAAAACATATTGACAAATAAACAAAACAATGGTAATATATGGAATGTAGAATGGAGGTGAAAAAATGTCAGAGGAATTCGAGAAAATAATTATTGAAAGATTTGATAGAATTGATGAAAGATTAGATAATGTAGATAGGAGATTGGACAACGTAGACCAAAGGCTTGATAATGTAGATAGAAGATTGGATAACGTAGATCAAAGGCTTAATAATGTAGATAGAAGATTAGATGATTTAGATCAAAGACTTGATAATGTAAATACTAGAATAGATGAGATGTATAAGACATTCGATGAAAGAATTGATACAATGAATGGAACGTTAGTCCTTTTAGAACATAAAATGACAACAGAATTTCCATCATTATACGAAATTTATTCTTTAAATTATGAACTTCAAAAGGAAAATGAAGAAAATCTTAAAACTTTAGAAGAGACTACAAGTAAACATTCAATTCAAATTGAAAATTTATATGAAATCATAAAAAAATCAAAATGATAATTTAAAAATCTAATTAAAAAATTTTTCAATAAATAATAAGAAAGAGACTTAAAACTGTAATTATAAAATTAATTATAATTTTAAGTCTCTTTCTTTGTAAATAAATATAAAAAGAATATTGACAAAAAACAAATGTTTGCGATATAATATTTTTTAATAAAAGTAGAAAATAATAATTTATTCATTATAATTAAGAGGTGTTAATATGATAAATACATTACATATAAAAAATATTGGAATTATAGATGAAATAAGCATTGATTTAAATAGTGGATTTAATGTTTTAACAGGAGAAACAGGAGCAGGAAAAACACTTATTATTGATTCATTAGAAATTTTAGCAGGTGGAAGATTTTCAAAAGAGATGATAAGAAAAGGAGAAGATTATTCATTTGTAGAAATGAGTGTGACGAGTAATAATTCAAATGAAGAGATTATATTGTCAAGAGAAATAAATATACAGGGTAAAAATCTATGCAAAATAAACGGAAGGATGGTTACTGTTTCAGAACTTAAAAATTTTATGTCTAAACTATTAGATATTCATGGACAACATGACAATCAGTCATTGTTAAATCCAAATGTACATATAAAGTTATTAGATAAATTTGCTGGAAATGATCTTAAAAATTTGAAATTAGAATATTTAGAAAAATATAATAAATATAAAAGATTAAAGGATGAAATTGCAAGAAATTATGGAGATGATAAAGAAAGACAAAGAAAATTAGATTTACTAAAGTACCAATCAAATGAGATAGAAGAAGCAAATTTAATAAAAGGAGAGGAAACAGAATTAGAAGAAAAAAAGAAAAAAATATTAAATTCAGAAAAACTTTCAAAAAATTTAGCATTAGCAGAAAACGAAATTTTAAATATATCTGTTGACTCTATTGCAACTGCAATGAAAGCATTAGAAAAAATAGAAGATATAAATGATGAATATAAATCAGTATCAGAAAAAATAAGGAGCATATATTATGATTTAGAAGATTGTGGAAGAAATATATCGGGATTTGCGCAAGACATATATTTTGATGATAGAGAAATAGATATAGTAGAATCAAGGCTTAATTTAATAGCTTCTATGAAAAGAAAATATGGAAATGATATAGAGGAGATTTTAAAATATAAAGAAGAAGTAGAAGAAGATATAAAGAAAATAGAAAATTTAGAAGAATATACTAATAAATTAAAGTACGATTTAAAGAACTTAGAAAAAGAAATGAAATATATTTGTGCTAAAATTCATCAAATTAGAGAAAATACTGGTAAAAGATTATCAGAAGAAGTACAAAAAGATTTAATCGATTTAGAAATGAAAAATACAAAATTTAAAGTAAGTATTAAGTATGATGAAGAAAATGAGTTTAATGAAAATGGACAAGAACAGGTAGAATTTTTGATAATGACTAATATTGGAGATGATTTTAAACCACTTACAAAAATTGTATCAGGCGGTGAGATGTCAAGAATAATGCTTGCAATAAAAAAGGTATTAGCAGATGTAGATGAAGTAGAAACATTGGTATTTGATGAAATAGATACAGGAATTAGTGGTGTTGCTTCAAATAAAGTGGCAGAAAAAATGAAACAAATATCTAAAACACACCAAATAATATGTGTAACACATTTGGCAACAATAGCTGCAAAAGGCGATTCAAATTATCATATAAATAAAGAAATTGAAAATGGAAAAACAAAAACTAATGTGTTATTACTTACAGATAATAAATTAGTAGAAGAAATTGCAAGAATAGCAAGTGGACAAGTAACAAAGGTTTCAGTGCAATATGCAATGGAATTAATGAGACATAGTTAAATTATACAATAACATAATTTATTCTTGTAAATTTATACAAGAAAGGCATTGCACTAAGATAATTCTTATAAGGTGAGAACAAAATAAATGCTACTCACTTTAATATGTAGCCTAATTTTGCTTGTATACTGAAAAATTTTAAATAATTACAAGATAAAATCATAGTTTTCATATACAATAAAAAAGGGATGGAAAATTTCCAGTCCCTCTTTTTGTTGTATAGAAAAAATCAAAGATTTTTCTATACAACAAAGCTTCGTAAATATTTCACACAAAATTTTTTCAAAATTTTGTCGGGCGAACAACGAGCGTGGGCTCTAAAATAAATTTAAATAGTCTGACATCAAAAAAGCCCACTGTTGTTCTTATTTTTTTCTAAATATTAAGTTTTTAATTATAATTCCAAATCCTATTAAAGTAATTAAGAATGATACTATAGAATTAATATAAGGAATTAAAGCAATTAGTGATAATACTATTGTTATTGCTAAAATATATAAATAAATATTAAATTTACTTTGTAATTTATTTTTTGCAAATGTAGCAAGAGATATTACTAATATTGATTTAGAAGCTACAATCAATGCAATATAAATTAGTAATAATATTAATCCTAAAAGACTTCCAACATTAGATATAAATAATAATATTGAAATAATAGGAATTAGTATTATAAATCCAAGGCCTATACCTAAAGCCTTTAATAAACCGGATGTTGATATATTAGAAATTTTATCTAAATATTTTGGCGCAAATTTAGAAATTAATAAATATAATACATATACAAAAATAAGTGATGTAATTAAATTTAATAAATAATTCCATATATTTGAGAATATAGTTCCAGAAGAAGTACTAGTATAATTACTATAGTGAACTTCTCCAGATACAATACCTTCAGGTATTTCTATTTCTTGCTTAGAAGAATATGATAAATTTCCAGATATTTTACATATAGGATTTTGATTATCATTTTTTAAGGTAATATTTTTAGCATTTACGGTTGCGTTTCCCTTAATTTCTCCAGAAAATGTAAATGTATCTGCATCAGTTAAATTAAAGTCATTTTGATTTATAAATTTATCATTTGTAGTTATATTTTTGGCTTTTATGAAAGAACTCCTATATATATAACCATTAATATTTGCAGTATTTGCTGTTAAGTGTAAATCTCTAGATATAAATCCAAAATATTCCATATTGAATGAATTTACTTCTGCATATAGACTTCCACCAATTTCAGCGTTTAAGCTAAGTTTATTAGATGCAACAAATACATTACCATAAACTATAGAACCTTGAGATAATTCTATTTCATTTGCACATACGTACAAGTCTCCATATATTTTAGAACCTGATTCTAGGACAAATTTATTTGCAGTAATGAAAGCATTTCCAGAAATTGTACAATACTTGTCTATTGATAGTGCAGGATTTCCAAGATCATCTTTTTCTGTATCCGAATAACTTACAACTGATTTAATATTTACTGTATTTGCTGCAGCAAATAGATTTCCTTCTATTATTCCACCATTATCGCTAGGATCAATATTAAGATTATTTACAGAAGTAAAGACATTTCCATTAATTGTATCCTTTATTTCATATTGTTTATCTCTAATAAACAAATCGGAATCTCTTAAATTGTTTTCTTGATTTTGTTCATTTGATATAAGCATAGTATCATTATTTGAATCAGTTGCAAAACTAAATGAACATAATGATAAAATAAGTAAAGTAAAAATAGTAATTATAAATTTAAATTTTGAATTTAATTTCATTAATATAACCTCCTATTACATAAAATTGCTATAATTGTTACTCCTTAAAAACTGCTCCTCTTAGTAGAAAAATCTGAAGTTGCAAGAACAATTGGCAGTCAAAGTAATACATATTAATAATACTATATAGCTTTTAAATAATATTTGTCAATTGAAAATTGTAATTTATTTAAGAATTTAAATAATAAGTACAATATTTTGATATAGGACATTCAGTACATTTTGGACCCCTTGCAATGCAAATGTTTCTTCCATGCCATACAAGTAAATGGTTAACATCTTTATAATATTTTTTAGGAATAATTTGCAGTAAATCTTGTTCAATTTTAGAAGGATCAGAATTATTAGATAAACCTAATCTGTTGGATATTCTTTTTGCATGAGTATCAACAGCAATACCAATAGGATTATTAAAAGCTTCTAACATAATTACATTTGCACTTTTTCTTCCTATGCCAGGAAGAGTTATTAGTTCATCCATTGTCATAGGTAAGCTTCCATTATATTCATCCATAATTTTCTTAGAATATGCTTTAATATTTTTAGCTTTTGTTTTATAGAAACCACAAGGATGAATTAAATCTTCTATAATTTTAATATCTAAATCTACAAAATCTTTAGGTTTATTATATTTTTTAAAAATAGATGGAGTTGTTTTATTAACTCTTTCATCTGTACATTGGGCTGATAACATAACAGCAATTCCAAGTTCAAAAGGAGAGTTAAAATCTAGACTGCATGTTGCATCTGGATATTTAGATTTTAACAATTCTATTATTTCTACAATATTTTCTTTAGATAAATTAATATGACTAATTTTTTTATGTTTCTTATCCAAAACTATCACCCTTTTACATAAAAAATAATATATTATAATAAAAATAATCATTGAAAGCAGATGTAGGAGGAAGTATATGTTAAATCTATTTAAAAAAACATTAGCAGTATGCTTAATTGGATTTGGACTTCGGAGTTTTACTTGTAATATTACTTCCATTTTCAGGTTGGTTATTCATTATTGGAATTACAATAGTAGTAGTAGGAATAACATGGCTTTCTTGTTAAATTAAAAATAAAGGAGAGTGCTGCATTATGACTATAGTAGTAAAAAAAGTTCCTAAATTTTTAAGAGGAATTGTAAAGTTGATATTTGGTGTAAAATAAAATCCTAGTTATATGTTAATACATAAGATAAATGTAATTTACCAATATTTCAATATTAATTATATTACAAAGCAAACAAAAAAAATAGGTGTATAACCTATTTTTTTAAAACTTATATTTATATTAGTTAGTTAAAAATCTATGCTTTAGTTACTTTACCAGAACGTAAGCACTTAGCACAAACTTTAATTTTTTTTGGTTCACCATTTACCATTATTTTTACAGTTCTTAAATTAGGTTTCCAAGTTCTTGAAGTTCTTTTACTAATATGTGAACGTGTAACACTAAGTTTATTTCCATAGTTTAATGATTTTTCACAAATTGCACATTTTGCCATTTTGCTTAGCACCTCCTATATCTAGCATATAAATTGACTAAATAATAGTGTAGCATAAATATAAAAAAAATACAAGAGTTTTTAAAAAAATAATTGACACATATAATTGATATGATAAAATAATTATAAATTTAAATCTTAAATGTTTTAAAATCTAATGAATTAAATCTTAAAATTCTTGACAAATCACAAACAACAATTTATCGAAAGGAATAAAATGAAAAAAATAATAAATAATTTTTTAGATCTCGTATATCCACCAGTTTGCGGAATTTGTGAAAATATATGTAAAGATTATATATGTAAAAAATGCATTATAAAAATAAAAAAATATAAAATAAAGAGAAAAAATATTTATAAAGTAAGAGATAAATCAAAATTTTTTGATGAGGCATGCCATATTTTTAAGTACGAAGATATCATCAGAGACAAATTAATACAATATAAGTTTGATAATAAATCATATTTATATAAAACTTTTTCAAAAATAATATTAAATGATAAAAAAATATGTGGCTTTTTAGAAAATTATGATATAATTATCCCAGTTCCAATACATAAGAAAAGAAAACAACAAAGAGGATACAATCAAACAGAGCTTATAGCAAATCAAATTTCAAAGGATTTAAATATAAAACTAGAAAAAAATATATTAATAAAGAATATAAATACAAAAGCTCAGTCAGGTTTAAATAAAAAAGATAGACAACGCAATGTAAGGGATGTATTTAAATTACAAAATACGCAAAAAATAATAAACAAAAAAATTTTAATAATTGATGATATTTACACAACTGGTAGTACATTAAATGAGTGTAGTAGAATAATTAGATTGTCCGGAGTAAAAAAAATTGGAATATTAACAATTGCAAAAGATTAAAGGAGGATATATGGAAGATTTAGTAGAAAGTATATTAGATTATGTTAGAGCAGATTATACAGATTATGCAATAATGATAAATGGAGAATGGGGAAGTGGAAAAACTTATTTTTGGAATAACAAAATAAGAAATAAAATAGATTCATTACAATTAAATGGAAAAACGTATACAACTATATATATGTCTTTATACGGAATTTCTAATCTAGAGGACATAAGCAAGAAAATATTTATAGAAACTACACAGCTTATGGACAAAAATATGAGAAAATATATGAACTCTACAGACCAACAATCTATACCTGAATATGCAAAAACAGGTTTAGATATGGCTAATCTTTTTGGTGTAACTCAAAATGGAGATAAAGTAGATTACAGCAAGTTCTTTTCAACAGATGATAAAGTTTTATGTTTTGATGATTTAGAGAGAGCAAATGTTGATGTTATTGATATTTTAGGGTATATAAATAATTTCGTTGAACATGATCATATAAAAACAATTATTATATGTAATGAAAAAGAACTTTCAACAAAATTAAAAAGCACTAATCTAGAAATGAAAACATTTATTGCTACCTATCTTTTAGATAAAGAAGGTGATTTATCTAAGACAGATAAACCAATGGTTGAAAAAATCCAAGATAAAATAGAATATGTATTTGATAAAGCAAATGATTATGAAAGAATAAAAGAAAAATTAATAGGAGAAACATTTGAATATGTACCAGAATTTAATTATATAATAAACGGAATTTTGATGAGATATGAAAGCAACCCAGATTTAATCAGATTTTTACGAGAAAACACAAATTATATAATATCAACTTTTAATAAAAGTGGTACAAGAAATCTTAGAATATTAAAGCACGCATTAAATGATTTTAAAAAGATATATGAGATGGTAAATAAATATTATCCAAATACAAATTATAGAATTTTACAAACAATGCTTATATTTACAATTGCAATATCTTTTGAAATAAAAGCTGGAAAAATAACAAAAGATAAATTTATAAATATAGTAGATAATGAGGAATACAAATCAATTCTTGTATCTTCAAGAATCTTAATGGACAATAGGCAGTTCTACATCAAGGAATTTGATAATAATTATTATTATAATTTTAAATCAGAATATAGATTCTTTAAATTTATAGAAATATATGTAAGAACTAGAATATTTGATATGAAAATTTTTAAAAGTAATATGGAAGTAATAATAAATACTGTAGATACTGAAAAACTTCCGGGTTATAAAAGATTGCTTACAGAGGAGTATTGGAAAATATCTGATGATCAATTTCCAGGAGTTATTGAAGAAGTTTTAGAGGATGTAAAAAATGGAAAAGTTAAACTTTTGGATACAGTTAAATTGTTTATATATTTCACATATTTTACAAAAAAAGGATTAGTTGAATATGATATAAAAACAATAAGATCAACATTTTTTAATGGTATGAATATTGCAGCATTAACATCAGAATATTATGAGAACCCAGATGAAGAAATTGAAAGAATAGTAGGAGAAGAAAAAACACAAGAAATAAATGAAATATTAAATCATTTCTACATGTTAAATAGAGCATTAAAAGACAAAAAGTATTCAGAAAAAGCAGAAGAGATATTTAAATGTATACCAATGAAAATGGAAATGTTTTATGAAAGATTTGATAAAGAGTGTATGGACGTTCCAATTTTCAAATATTATGATCCATATCAAATGTTTCAAAGAATATCTTGTGCAAGTAATGAAGATATAGTATCGATTAAAGAAAAACTTTTGGACAGAGCAGATAAATATACAAAAGAAATAGAACCAGAAATAAAAAACATAAAGCAATTAAAGCAAATAATAGATGATTACATTAAAGGAAAAGATATGGGTATAAAAATAGTTATGTTACAAGAATTTTCAAAGGATTTAGAAACTATATTAGAAAAATATAGATAAATTGTAATTTGAGCGTCTGGACGTAAGGAAAAAATTTATTTCGCAGAAATGGTACAACGTTTGCATTTAATTAATATAAAGGAGAATGAAAAATGGAAGAATTAAAATTAAATTATTATTTTAGTGATATGGAGAACTTTAGATTTAAAGAAATATTTAAAGATTGTACATATCCATGGGAAGTCTTAAGTAATATAAATGAATATATAAAAAAATTCATGCAAAATGAGGAAATGAAAATTAATAAAGCATCAGAAATTGGAGAGTTTTGCTCAATAACGGGAAACTATTTTATAGATGAGGGAACAAAAATACATTCAAATGTAACAATACAAGGACCAGTACTAATAGGAAAAAATGTTGAGATACAATCAGGAGCACTAATTAGACCAGGAACAATAATAGGAGACAATGCTTCAGTTGGACATTCGTCAGAAGTAAAACACGCAATACTTGGAAATAAAGCAAAAGTAGCAAGTTTAGCTTTTGTAGGAGATTCAATTCTTGGAAAGTCTGCTAGAATTGGAAGTGGAACAATACTTGCAAATAGAAGATTTGATCAAAAAAATATCACTATAAAAATAGATGGAGAAAAAATAGATACAGAATTAGATTTTTTTGGAAGTATAATAGGAGATAATACCAGACTTGGCGCAAATGTATCATCACTGCCAGGAGCATTTATCGGTCCATATACATGGATATTACCATCATTGCAAATAAGAGGATTTATACCAGCAGAAAAAAGAATATTTCCAAAAACAGAATATATAATGAAAGATAATGAAAAAGTGGAATTAAAGTAAAAATTAAAAAAAAGAGGACAGACCCCAATGATTGGAAATTCATTTTCAACCATTGGGGGTCTGTTCTCTTTTTTTGTTGAATAGGAAACTCCATGAAACTTTTTAGTTTCGCAACACAAAGTGAAAATAAATTTTTAAATAGTAATTTTATTTTCAAAAGAAAAATCAAAGATTTTCCCTATTCAACAAAGCTTCGCAAATATTCCACACAAAATTTTTTCAAAATTTTGGCGGGCGAACAACGAGCGTGGGCTTTAAAATAAATTTAAATAGTCTGACATAAAAAAAGCCCACTGTTGTTCTTTTTTTCTATAAATTGAATACACATTATGTATAAATATTTCGGAGGTACAAAATGAACAGAAGATATAGGAAAAAAAGAAACAAGTCCAAGATTAAAGAAATTGTATTTTCACATATAGAAAATAATATAAAAGAATATATTATTGTTAGTATTATATTTCTTATTGGTATAATTATTGGAGTTATATTTATAAATAATACTTCAGAAAGTCAATCATCAGAAATTAGCAACTATATAAGTTCCTTTACAGAAGAACTTAAAAATAATAAGGATATAAATACATTACTTTTATTAAAAGAGTCTATTAAAAAAAATGTAATTTTAAGTTTATTTTTATGGTTTATGGGTTCCACTGTAATAGGTATATCTATTGTTTACCTAACGGTTTGCTTTAGAGGATTTTGTTTAGGATATACAATCTCTTCTATAATATTAAGTCTTGGTATGCGGAAAAGGAATACTTTTTTTAATGTCTACTCTTTTATTACAAAATATTTTATTTATACCATGTATTCTTATGATAAGTGTCAGTGGAATGAAATTGCATAATTCAATTATGAAAGATAAAAGGAGAGAAAACATAAAGATAGAAATATTAAGACATACATTACTGTCATTGCTTATTACATTTATATTAATCTTATCATCATTTATAGAAGTATATGTATCTAAAAATATTCTATTGTCTTTAATGAAATACTTTTAATAAAAAAATATTATTTTATAAAAAATCTATTTACATTTTTTATTTAATCTGATATAAATATATACATAATAAATATTCATAAATATGTTATATAAATATAATTAACAGAAAGGGAGCTAAGTTATGGAAAAACAAATTACAAACTTTTTAGAATTCATTAAAAATGATAAAAAATTGTCAAATAATACTTTACAGTCCTATAGGAGAGATATTATTCAATATAAAAAATATCTTGAAACAAATAAAATTAACTATACTAAAGTAAAAGTAAATGATATCAATACATATTTACAGTATCTAAATGATATAAATAAAAAATCTTCTACAATATCAAGAAATTTAGCTTCTATTAGATTGTTTTATCAATTCTTATTAAAAAATAATCACGTTAAATCTGATCCTACAGAAGGAATACATTCACCAAAAGTGGAAAAAAGAGTTCCTAATATATTAACATCACAAGAAGTATCATTATTATTAGAACAACCTAAAAGTATAGATTTAAAAGGTATAAGAGATAAAGCAATGCTTGAATTTGCTTATGCAACAGGAATGAGAGTAACTGAAATAATATCTTTAAATATAGATGATGTTAATTTAGAAGAAGGATTTGCTACATGTAAAAATGGAAACAAACAAAGAAATATACCATTAGGTAAAATATCTTTAAAGGCTTTAAATGAATATATCGAAGATTCAAGACCAATATTAATTAAATCAGAACAAGAAAAAGCATTGTTCGTAAATATAAATGGAAAAAGATTAACAAGACAGGGATTTTGGAAAATAGTAAAATATTATAAAGAACAAGCTCATATTACAAAGGAAATTACACCACATGTTTTAAGACATTCTTTTGCAACACATTTATTACAAAATGGTGCAGAATTAAAAGCTATTCAAACAATGCTAGGACATTCAGATATATCATCAACACAAGTATATATGCAATTCCAAGATGAGAGTTTAAAAAATGTATATAGAAAAGCACATCCAAGAGCTTAAAATTTATTTTAGAATATGATTCAAAGGCAGAGAAAAAATTTTCCTGCTTTTTGTTGTATTTAATCAATATTTGTTGTATAATATTAAGAAATTTAAATACCAGTGAGACAAGAAAAAAAGTATAAAAATATTTGAATTATGAGGAGGAAAAGAAAATGTCAAAAATATTACCGGATATATCAAGGACATTTAATGAATTTTTATTATTACCAAATTTAACTACAGAAAAATGTATACCTGCAAATGTATCACTTAGAACACCATTAGTTAAATTTAAAAAGGGTGAAAAAGCAAAATATTATGCAAATGTACCAATGGTATCTGCAATAATGCAGTCAGTTTCAGGTGAAAAGATGGGAATTGCATTAGCTAGAGAGGGTGGACTTGCTTTTATTTATGGTTCACAATCTATAGAATCTCAAGCAGAGATGGTTTACCATGTAAAAAAACATAAAGCAGGTTTTGTAATTAGTGATTCAAATGTTAAATCAGGAACACCTTTAAAAGATGTATTAGCTTTAGTAAAACAAACAGGACATTCTACAGTTATTATTACAGATGATGGAACTGCAAATGGAAAATTCTTAGGAATTGTAACAAATAAAGATTATAGATTATCAAGAGATAATCAAAATGATCCAATCGATAATTTTATGACTAAAAAAGAAGATGTAATTTGGGCAAAAAAAGGAATTAGTTTGTCAGAAGCAAATGATATAATTTGGGATAAAAAAATAAATTGTTTACCTATACTTACAGAAGAAGGAAATTTAAAATATTTAGTATTCAGAAAAGATTATGAAGATAGAAAAAATAATCCAAATTCTTTATTAGATGAAAATAAAAGATATATAGTAGGTGCAGGTATCAATACAAGAGATTACGAAGAAAGAATACCAGCTTTAGTAGAAGCAGGTGTTGATATATTATGTATGGATTCATCTGACGGATACTCTGTATGGCAAAAAAACACTATAGATTTCGTAAGAGCAAAATATGGAGAAGATGTAAAAATAGGTGCTGGAAATGTAGTAGATAGAGAGGGCTTTAGATATTTAGCCGATAGCGGTGCAGATTTTATAAAAGTTGGAGTAGGAGGAGGCTCTATCTGTATAACCCGTGAAACAAAAGGTATAGGTAGAGGGCAAGCTTCTGCTTTAATGGAAGTAGTAGATGAAAGAAATAAATATTTTGAAGAAACAGGTATATACATACCAGTTTGCTCAGACGGTGGAATAGTATATGATCATCATATAACACTTGCACTTGCAATGGGAGCCGATTATGTAATGATGGGTAGATATTTTGCAAGATTTGACGAAAGTCCAACAAGAGTTGTAAAAATAGGAAATAACTATGTAAAAGAATATTGGGGAGAAGGTTCAAATAGAGCAAGAAATTGGCAAAGATATGATTTAGGGGGAGAAGCAAAAGACAAACTTGCTTTTGAAGAAGGAGTAGATTCATATATTCCTTATGCAGGTTCTTTAAAAGAAAACTTAGATATAACAGTTGCAAAAATAAAATCTACAATGTGCAACTGTGGTGCAACAACAATTCCAGAACTACATAAAGTTGCAAGACTTACAATGGTTTCTGATGTAAGTATTTCAGAAGGCGGAGCTCATGATGTAATGCTTAAAGAAATTGACAATTCATATAAATCTTAAAACAATAAACAAAAGATGTCGCTAGATAGCGGCATCATTTGTATTTATTCCCATTCAATCGTTGCTGGTGGTTTTGATGTTATATCATATACAACTCTATTTATATGTTTTACTTCATTTACAATTCTAGAAGATACTTTTTCTAATATGTCGTAAGGTATTCTGCTCCAAGTTGCTGTCATAAAGTCTGTTGTACAAACACTTCTTAAGGCAAGTGTGTAATCATAAGTTCTATAATCTCCCATAACACCAACTGATTTTAAGTTTGTTAAAACTGCAAAATATTGATTTAAATCTTTATCTAACCCAGCATTTGCAATTTCTTCTCTAAAAATATAATCTGCATCTTTTAATATTTCTAATTTCTCTTTTGTTATATCTCCAATAATTCTAATTGCAAGTCCAGGACCAGGGAATGGTTGCCTAAATACTAACATTTCAGGAATACCTAATTCTAAGCCAGTTTTTCTAACTTCGTCTTTAAATAAATCTCTTAAAGGTTCTATAATTTCTTTAAAATCAACATAGTCTGGTAGACCACCTACATTATGATGGCTTTTAATGACTGCTGCTTTTCCTTTACCGCTTTCTATAACATCAGGATATATTGTTCCTTGTACTAAAAAGTCTACAGCTCCAATTTTTTTAGCTTCTTCTTCAAATACTCTAATAAATTCTTCACCAATTATTTTTCTTTTCTTTTCAGGTTCAGAAACACCAGCAAGTTTTGATAAGAATCTTTCTTCTGCATTTACTCTAATTAAATTTATATCAAACTGATTTTTAAATATATTTTCAACTTCATCACCTTCGTTTTTACGAAGAAGACCATGATCAACGAATATACAAGTTAATTGTTTTCCAATTGCTTTATGCAAAAGCACTGCAGCAACTGAAGAATCAACACCACCAGATAGAGCTAGTAATACTTTTTTATCTCCAATCTTTTCTTTTAAATTTTTGATTGACTCTTCAACAAAAGAAGACATTACCCAGTCACCAGAACATTTACATATATTATATAAAAAATTTCTAATTATTTGAACGCCATTTACTGTATTATTAACTTCCGCATGAAATTGAATACCATAAAAACTTAATTCTTTGTTTTCGATAGCTGCAACAGGACAATTAGAAGTAGTAGCAATTGTTCTAAAGCCTGTAGGTAATTCTTTTACTAAATCTGTATGACTCATTAAACAAATATTTTTATCGTCAAACCCTTTAAAAAGTGGGGAAGTGGTATCTAAAGTAACTTCTATTTCTCCATATTCTTTTTTGGTACCTTTTTCTACTTTTCCACCTAGAGAGTTAGTCATAAATTGCATACCATAGCAAATACCTAGAATTGGAATACCTAAATTAAATATTTCTTTATCACATGCGGGGCTATCATTTTCATAAACACTTGCAGGCCCTCCAGTAAAAATTATCCCTTTAGGATTAATTTCCTTAATCCTGTCAATAGATACATCATAAGGTAATACTTCTGAATAAACATTACATTCTCTAACACGTCTTGCTATTAATTGATTAAACTGACTATAAAAATCTAAAATTACAATAGTTTCTTTATTTTTCATTATAAATCTCCTTAAAATATAAATTATTATAAATATTTTACCATACAAATAAATAAAAGTATATATGTAATTTTTATAAATTGTAATTTGTTTTGTTAAATTTATTGCAAATGTGTAGGGGCGGAATCAATTTCCGCCCGAAAAACAATAAATAATTCGCGGGCAGATATGGAATCTGCCCCTACGGATATAAAAATTAATTTAATTCAACAAACAACAATTTTATTAAATAAAAAAATTTAAAAAAAGTATTGACAATAAAACTTATGTTCGCTATAATAAGTATAAACAAATAAATGTTCGTTAAATTTATGGGGAATGCAGGAAAAAAAGGAGGAAAAAAATGAAAATAAAAAATACAAAAAAATTTATAAGAAGTATCTTAATTATATTAGGAATGGGCTTTATTATAATGTTATTAATTAGTAAATCAACATTGTCACATAAGGAAATTGAATATAAAACGATATATGTATCAGAAGGTGATACATTATGGAATATAGCTAAATCAAACCAAGCAAACAATGATTATTATAAAAATAGAGATATTAGATATATAATAAATGATTTAATAAAAGTAAATAACTTGGATAATAGTAATATAAAAGTAAATCAAAAACTAATAATACCAGCTGTTTAATTATATAATATTTTGAGCCAAAGTTTTTTTCAGCTGGCCTAGTGTGTGCCAGCTGTGTTATTTAATATATATATTTATTTTAAATTTGCTAAAGGATTATTTTCAACTGCATTTCTTATTTGGCTATTATCAACATGTGTATATATTTCTGTTGTAGAAATACTTTCATGTCCTAATAATTCTTGAAGCGCACGTATATCTACATTGCCATATTGATACATTAGTGTTGCAGCAGTATGTCTTAACTTATGTACAGAATACTTATTTATATCTAACCCAGCTTTTAATAGTTCTTTTTTTACTATAAGTTGAACTGTTCTATTACTAATTCTTTCACGTCTCTCACTTAAAAATAATGCATCTTTTGAATCATATTTTATTCCTTCTTTAGGTCTAACTGTTAGATATTTGTTTATAGCAGATACACAAGCATTATTTAGATAGATAGTACGTTCTTTATTACCTTTACCAATAACATTAAGTTTAGATTCGCTAAATGTTATATCTTTTATATTTATATTAACTAATTCAGATAAACGCATTCCACAATTTAAGAACAAAGTAATTATTGCATAATCCCTTTCAGAATTTCTATTATCATCACTACCGAGCAACTTCTAATAGTTTTTTACTTTCATCTAATGATAAATACTTAGGAATTCTTTTTTCAAGTTTAGGTGTTTCTAGATTTTGTGCAGGATTGACATCTATTAATTTTGCTTTATTTGATAAATATTTAAAAAATATTCTAATTGTAGAAACTTTTCTTGCACGAGTTGCAGGTTTGCTTCTAAGTTCAGTTGCCATATATGAAATATATTTATGAATATCTTCTAATGTTATCTTTTTTATAACATCTAAAGTTAAATCACTTATATCAATTTTAGTATAATCTTTTTCATCTGTTAATTTAAATTCTATCTTAATAAATTTTAAAAAGTTAGTTAAGTCATAATTATATTCTTTGATACTATTAGGAGATTTATTAAGTATAGTAATACTATAGTCTAAAAATGAATTTAAAAAATCAGGATTTAAATCTCTATTTATCATAAATTACACCTCCATGTAACAATAGCATGACTATCTAAATTATCATGTAATATTTGTTCATTTATTTTAATATTATATTCTACATTGAAATCATTTTTGTTCAACAATATTATAATAACACTCTTATCAGGATTTTTAAAGGCTGTAATTTCAATTTTGTCAGAAAATCTGCTAAATCCAATTCTTTTACTTCCTCTTTTTATAAACTTACTAAAGTGTCCAATATAATAAAATGATAGATTTTTAATATATTTACTTTTAGTTTTGTTTAACATTATTGGGCTATTACAAAAATTATTTTTATGGTTTGGTCCGGCCTTGATTATCTAATACCATATTCCAATCAATAAATGCATTAACTCCTGCATTTAAATCACCAATTATATCATGTGCATATATTTCAGCATTTACTATTTCATCTTTTTTTCTAAATGAAGAATAACCGTGTGCAACCTTCGGTATGAATTAATAATTTACTAGGAAATTCTTTTTTTACTAATTCAATATTTTCAAAATGGTCGCCAGTATACCAATGAAAAGCTATTCCTGCAACTTTATCAATTGCTCCCGGAAATTTTAATGAATTTGTAATTCTTGATAATAGTTTTTCTTTATTATGATCCCAAATTAAAAGTTTAGTATTTATATTATTCCTTTTAAATTCAGGATAAATATAATTAACAAGTAAATCTAATTCCTCATTTGGTGTATATAAACAGGATTCCCATAGTTGTACTGCATTTGGCTCATTTTGAATTGTAATATAATCTATATTTATATTTTCTTTTTTATATGCCGTAATAAACTTTGCAAGATATTTTGCATAAGTATTTTTAAAATTTGGAAGCAGTTTACCACCATTTGTTAATGTTTTGTTACTTTTCATAAAAGCAGGAGGACTCCATGGAGATGCTAAAAATTTAATGTCTTTATTTTGATTTTGAGCTTTCTTTATAATTGGAATAATATATTTCATATCTTCAGAAATAGAAAAATCTGACAAGTCATTTTTATTTGAATACGAGTAACTATTTATATTGAAATCAGAACTTGCTATACTCAATCTACAGATATTATAATTCATTTTATTTGTAGAAAAATATTCATCTATAATATTATTAGATATATCCTTAGGGCAAATAGACAAATTATAACATGTGGCTCCGGTTAAGGCACCGACCAAATCCAATAATTTCTTGAAATTCGAGAGAAGGGTAGATGTTTATTATATTATTTTCTTCATTGTAAATATCTGGCTTAAAAAAAATATTATGAGTTTCTTGCATAAACAAATTCCTTCTTATGTTTGTTTCAAATTTAGTTATATTCATAAAGACCTCCAAATAACATTTTTAATCTATAATTTTTGTAAACCAATTTTGCATATTAAATAGTATTTCATCTAAAGAATAATCACTTTCATTTCTAAAATATTTAAAAAGTTCCATTATTATACCATTTACAAAAAAAGAAATAGTAAGATAAAGATATTTATCAGAATAGCTATTTTTTAAGGCAGCATATATTTTTTCTATAGCAATTTTCTTTAATTTTTCTAGAAACAAAATAGATTCGTTTGCTGATAAAAGCAATTTATATATTTTTTCATTTTCCTTTAAACAATTTATAATATTTACAAAATATTTTTGAACTTCTTCTTTAGAGTGTAATTTAATATTATCATTACATATAAGTTCTATAGTCTGTAATTGATAATCCTCAGCAACCTCGTATATGTTATCATAATGCGTATAAAAAGTGCTTCTTGTTATATTAGCTCTTTTAACTAGTTCTGTAACAGTAATTTTATTTAGCTGTTTTTTTTCATTAATTAATTCAGCAAAAGTTGTTTTAATAAGATTCCTAGTTTTTATAGATGAAGAATTTAAACATTGAACTTTCATAAACTACACCTCACATCTAAAATAATTATATGTAAAAAATTATATCATAGTTCTAACAGGAAATAAATACATTTTTATATAATGTGTCTAAATTTAGACACATTGTGTTAATTTATACTTTCCTAAAAAAATTAAATTGAATATAATATAGAATAGACTGTATTAGAAAGGAAGGATATTAATTGAGAAAAGTTACAGATTTTATTGTTAATAAAAGATTTTTTATTTTAATCTTATTTATTATTTTTTCAATAATATCAGTTATATTATCACAAAAAATAGTAATTAATTATGATATGTCAAAATATCTACCAAATACATCTGAAACAAGAATTGGTATGGATATAATGGAAAAAGAATTTTCAGGAACAGAAACAAGTTCCTTTAATTTAATGTTTAAAGGACTTAAAGATGAAGAAAAAAAGGAGGTTTATAATTATCTAATTGAATTAGATGGTGTAGATTCAATAGACTATGATGAGACAGAAAATTATAATAAAGATGATTACACTTTATATGTAATTACAGTAGATAATAAATCAGATTCAGAGGTTGCAACTAATATTTATAATAAAGTAATAGAAAAATATAATGACTATGAAATTTATACAAGCGGAGATATTGCTGAAAGAAATAAACCAGTATTGGAGAGTTGGATAATTGGAGTAGCAGTGGGATGTGCACTTATAATTTTAATAATTATGTGTGAATCTTATGTTGAACCATTTTTGTTCTTAATTACAATATTAATGGCTGTATTATTAAATAAAGGTACAAATATATTATTTTCAAGTGTATCCAATATTACTCAGTCTATATCTGCAATTCTACAATTAGCTTTGTCTATGGACTATTCGATAATGTTAATGAATAGATACAGTCAGGAAAAAAGTGAAGAGAAAGATAAGGTAAAAGCAATGAAAACTGCTTTATACCATTCTTTTAAATCAATATCAAGTAGTTCTTTAACAACAATAGTTGGTTTAATAGTATTAGTATTCATGAGTTTTACTATAGGAAAAGATTTGGGTTTTGTACTAGCTAAAGGTGTTTTATTCAGTTTAATTAGCGTATTTTTCGTATTACCAGGATTGATATTAATATTTGATAAATGGATAGAAAAAACACATAAGAAAACTCCTAAATTTAATTTAAGCATTTTAGGTAAAATAAGCTACAAGTGTAGGTTTATAGCAATTCCTATATTTATTTTATTTTTTATAGCAAGTTTTTTACTAAAAGGAAATTTGGGAATATTATATACAAGTTCAGAATTAGATGATATTTCAAAAGTATTTAAAGAAAATAATCAAATGGCTATAGTTTATAAAAATGAAGATGAAGAAAAAATAGCAAATCTTTTAACAGAAATTGAAGATGAAAGCAATGTAGATGAGATTTTGGCTTATTCTAACACAATAAATGATAAATTATCTTATGATGAACTAAATGAAAAATTAAATTCATTAGGTTCAGATATTGAGATAGATAATTATCTTTCAAAAATATTATATTATAATTACTATAATAAAAATCCAAATGTTTCGATGACTTTCAGTGAGTTTGTAAAATTTATAAAATCAGAAGTATATAACAATCCAAATTTTGCTGATGAACTAGATGAAACAACAAAAAATGATATTGATAGATTAGAAAATTTTACAACATCAAAATTAATAAATAAAAATAGAACTCCTGAAGATATTGCACAAATTTTAGATATTGATGAAGAAAAAGTAAAGGATATATTTATATATTATAGTGCTAAAAATAACAATCTTAAAATTAGTATAGGTGACTTTATTAATTTTATAAATAATGATGTGTTAACTAATAAAAAATACTCATCAAGTATAAATTCATCAAATTTAAAAAAATTAAATACACTTTCTAAATTTATATCTAAAAAAACGATAAATACTAAACTTGAAGCTACAGAAATGGCAAATTTATTTGAATTAGACGAAGATGTAATTTCTGATTTATATAAATACTATATAAGTGTAAATAAAATAAATATAAAAATGACTTTATCCGAATTTTCTGAATTTGTTTTAGATAGCATTTTAACAGATCCAAATTATTCAAAGAGTTTTAATGAAGAAACAATAAAAAATATTAAATTACTTGAAAATTTTAGCGATATAAATAATATTAAAAAGCAAATGAATAGTAAGCAATTATCTGTTTTATTTGGGATTAATCAAGATACAATTTCTAAAGTATTACTATTAAAGTACAGTAATATAGAAACTAATACAAAATTATCTCTATCAGAGTTTATTAAAGATGTAGTAGATATAAAAAATAATACTAAATATTTAGACAATGTTGATACTACCAGTCTAGAACAATTATATGTTTTTGCAAATAACAAAAATAATATAAATACAACTTATATGGATAAAAATCATTTGTCATCAATTTTTGATAATATAAGTCCAAACTTAGTTGAAAATATTTATAAAATGGCAAAATTAGATGATACAAATACAATGACGCCACAACAATTTGTAAATTTAATAATAAAACAATTAACAAATAATCCTGATAATAAAGTTTTATTAAATAAATTAAATCTATTAAAAATGATAATAGATGATAGTGTTTCGCATAATGGAACAAAATATACAGCTAAACAGTTGTCAAATATTTTAGGTATAGAACTTAATCAAACATATCAATTATATACTCTAATAGATTATAAAAATGGAAACACAAATAACTGGACTTGTTCTCCATATGATTTTGTAAATTTAATTTTAGAAAATTCAAAAAATGAAAATATTAGTTCTAATATTAATAAAACGACATTATCTGAATTAAACCTATTATTAAACATTATGAATAGTGCTTTAAACAATACAAGTTATTCATATAACGAATTAGCTGACTTTATCAGTATAGATAGTAGTGATGTAAAAAATATATATACAGTATATAGTTATAATATTTCAAAAATGAAAATAACACCAAAAGAATTTGTATCTTTTGTTTTAAAACATATAAATGATTCTACTTTATCTGGGAAAATATCTAATGAAACAATAAATAATTTAGAATTACTTCAAACTGTTATGGGAGGAGTAGTTAATAATAAAAAATATAGCAATATAGAACTTTCTAATTTACTTAACATAGATAAAGATAAAATAGAATTATTATATGGTTTATATGATACAACTTATGGAAATCAGATTAATCATTTATCATTAAATAAATTTATAAATTTTTTAATAAATGATGTAATAACTAATCCAGATTATTCTAGTCAATTTGATAATGAAAAAAAGCTAAAATTAAACACAGTAAATGGAATTATGAACTCAACGATTAATGAAACAAAATACACAAATAATGAAATGATAGGAATTATAAGTATTTTATCAAACAATGTAAATGAAAACACCATTGAATTATTATATAGTTATTTTGGAAGTGTAAATGATTATAATGCAAATTGGAAATTATCAATTGAAGAATTTGTAAAGTATTTAAACGAAGATATATTAACTGATAAAAGATTTGAAGATTTTATTGATAAAGATATGAAAAACAATATTATTGATGCTAAAGAAACTATTAATGATGCAAAAAAAATGTTAATAGGGAATAGCTATTCTAGAGTTGTAATTAATAGTAAATTTGCTTCCGAATCAGAAGAAACATTTTCATTTATTCAAAAAATAAAAGATTTATTAAATAAGTATGCAATAGATGGATATATAATTGGTGATTCTCCAATGGCATATGAAATGAGTAGCACATTTAATGATGAATTGAATTTTATAACAATTCTTACGATGATAGCAATATACATTGTTGTAGCACTAACTTTTAAATCACTTTTAACACCAACAATACTTGTATTTATTATTCAATGTGCAGTATATACAACAATGGGAATACTATCTTTTTCCGGAAATGCTGTATATTTTATATCAATACTTATAGTTCAAAGTATATTAATGGGAGCAACTATAGATTACGCAATATTATACACATCATATTATATTGAACACAGAAAAAATATGAATATAAAAGAAGCAATTATAGCATCATATAATAAATCAATACATACAATATTAACCTCAAGTTCAATACTTATTATAGTAACACTAATCGTTGCAAATTTTGCATCTGCTATTGCATCAAAAATATGCAGAACTATATCGGAAGGTACAATATGTTCAACAATTTTAATTTTATTATTATTGCCATCTATTATTGCATTTGGAGATAAATTTATTGTAAAGAAAAATAAAAAAGTATCATAAATTGCAAAGATAGCTGTATACTGTACTTTAAATAACCAAAGTAATAAAATTTCAAATCTCTATTTGTACAAAACTTTGATAATACAAACCAAATTTTAGTTATATATAAAGTTCTAATAATTGAATATAATAAAAATAGCTATTCCGAAAAATTGAAAAAACTTTACTTTTTCGGAATAATATATTATAGCACCAGGAACTGATTTATTTTTTAGTATAAAAGGAATTGAAAAATAGCTATGTAAAAAGCATAGGCTATTTTTTTTGAAAAAATTATAAAATTTTCAAAAAAATATTGACATTGTGTCAGGAGTAGTATATTATGATACTGACAAAGTGTCAGAGAAGGGAGGAATAAAAATGTTTGCCTTATATAGGCTTTCCAAATACAATGAATACAATTAATATTATAAAGAGTATTTAAGAAAGAAGGGAGATAAAAGTGGAAGTTAAATCAGCAGATGTAAGAAAAGATGAAATTATAAATGCTTGTGAAGAATTATATAAGACAAAAAGTTTCAAAGAAATTACATTAAAAGATATAAGTGAAAAAACTTCATTTTCAAGACCTTCTATATATAACTATTTTCAAACAAAAGAAGAAATATTTTTAGCTCTATTAAAAAGAGAATAT
>CANPYN010000019.1 GCA_947588635.1 uncultured Clostridia bacterium | reverse complement strand
TATCGCCTTTGAGATTTGCTCCTTGTAGTCGCAAACTCAAATCGGCGAGAACAAAGGGCGACTACGTCGCTTTGTTCATTTCGCCAAAACTTTCTATTTTTCATCAAAGGAAAATATTTCCAAAAGAAGAATATATAAAAAAGAGGGACATACCTCAATCTATGAGGAATACCCGTGACTGAGGTGTGTCCCTCAAACCTTATTAAGACATACCTCAATCTATGAGGAATACCTGTGACTGAGGTGTGTCCCTCAAACCTTATTAACACATACCTCAATCTATGAGGAATATTATTTTAAGTATGGGTATTTTCGGTAAGAAATATCACAGAGTATATACAAATTATGCTCATAATAAAGAAAGGAGTTCGTAATGAAAGTGGAATATGTAAAAAAGGACAAGCTGTTAATTTTAAAAATTACAGAAGAAATAGATCATCATTCTTGTGAGAAGATAAAAAAAAGAGCAGATTATGAAATAGAAGTACATATACCTAAAAAGGTAATTTTTGATTTTACTAATGTTAATTTTATGGATAGTAGCGGAATTGGAATGATAATAGGAAGGTATAAATTAGTATCAATGTTTGGAGGAAAAACAAGTTTAATAAATGTGAAACCTGCAATAAAAAAAGTTTTGGAAATGTCAGGAATATTAAAAATAATACCAATAGAAGAAGCAGAAGAAATAGGAGGTGCAGAATTTGAAAAATGTATATGAAAATGAAATGAAGTTAGAATTTTCAAGTAAATCGACAAATGAAAGTTTTGCAAGAATAGTAGTTGCAGCATTTGCTAGCCAATTAGATCCAAAACTTGAAGAAATAGCAGATATAAAAACAGCAGTATCAGAAGCTGTAACAAATTGTATTATACATGGATATGAGAATAAAGAAGGAATTATTAAAATTGAGTGCAGGCTGTTTGCAAATTCAATAGAAATAGAAATATCAGATAATGGAAAAGGAATAGAAGATGTTGAAAAAGCAAAAGAACCTTTATATACATCAAAATCTAATTTAGAGAGGTCTGGAATGGGCTTTACAATAATGGAGAGTTTTATGGATGAAATGAAAGTTGAGTCAGTATTAGGAATAGGAACTAAAGTAACAATGAAAAAAGTAATTAAAGCAAATGATGTAATAGAAGAAAACAAAATAAAGCTTTAACAGATAAATAAAAGGAGTTACTTTATGTATGAGATTAAAACTGAAGACATATTAAGGGCACAGAATAATGACAAGGAAGCAATGGCAAATATAATAGAAATGAATTCTGGGTTACTTTGGAGTATAGTTAAAAGATTTTTAGGCAGAGGATATGATGCAGAAGAATTATATCAAATTGCATGTATTCGGATTTATAAAATCAATAAAACGTTTTGATGTTAGTTTAAATTTAAGAATATCAACATATGCTGTTCCATATGTAATGGGAGAAATAAAAAGATTTATTAGAGATAATCGGTCCAATAAAAATAAGTAGAAGCATAAAGGAATTATCAAACAAGGTTAAAGAAATTCAAAGAGAATATTTATGTAAGAAAGGTGAAGAAATAAATATATCACAAGTAGCAAAAATATTAAATGTATCAAAAGAAGAAGTTGCAATGGCATTAGAATCAGAACGACCACTAGAGTCAATTGATGAAGAAAACTACGATAATGATTCTAATGGTGAATCAAAAATAAGTAAAATATCTGATGGAAAGGACGAAACGGCAATATTAATAGATAAAATGTGTATAAACAATTTAATTCAAGAACTAGGTAATAGAGAAAAACAAATTATTTTATTAAGGTATTATAAAGGAAAAACACAAACAGAAGTGGCAAAAATACTAGGAGTTACACAAGTACAAATTTCAAGAATCGAAAAAAAAATTCTTTTAGAAATGAAACAAAAAATGTCATGTAATAAAAAAGTAGGTTAAAATTGCTAAACCTACTTTTTAACATATAAAAACATTATAAATAAAATATTTAAAACATGAGCAAAACTTGATTTTTTTATACAAATATAATAAAATAAGCATAAATGAAAGCAATTAAGAATTATTATAATATGAGGAGTTAAAATTAGTGAGCAAAAAAAATGTAACAAAATTTTTAAATCAACTTATAAAGACAGCAAAACAAAATATAAAAAGCATTGGAATCATAACTGATAAAGATGGAACGTTACTTTTAGATACTTCGCTAAAACAAATATTGCAAAATTTAAATGAAAAAAATTTAGGCGCAGATGTATATCTTATTGCTAATAGTGGAAGAACAGTTCAAGATATGATAAATTGCTTAGAACAAGAAAATATACCAGTAAATTTTTTTGACTATATAATAGGTGATAACGGAGGCATGTGTTTAGATGTAAAAAGAAATAAACAGCTATATAAACATGTAATTGATAAAGAAGTTGTTCACAAAATTATACAAGAATTTCTTAAGATGGAAGGAAATTTATCAGATATAAGATTAACAGATGGTAAAAATATATATGCTTACGAATCAGATGAAGTAAGAGAATACTATAAAAATTCTAAAGATGTTATATTTAGAGGAGATTTATCAAATATAGATGAAATAGATATAACAAAAATAACATTAACACAATCAAGAGAACAAATAGATAAAATTAATCAATTTATTAGAGAAAATGTAAAAGGATATAAAACACATATAGGAAAGACTTCTTTCCCTTGTAAATCAAAAAATAATTACAGATTAGATTTTACACGGAATGCATACAAAGGGAGAAGCATCTAAAAAAATAAAGGAAATGTTAGGATTAGATATTTGTATTTACTTTGGAAACGACTTGAACGATATTACAATGTTTTCTAACGCAATAGAAGATAATGATTTTATAGTTATTGCAAATAACGAATATAAGGGTATTACAGAAATGTTAGAAAATTATTTAAAAGAAGAGTGTAGAATTAAAGGGATAGAATGGGAAAGTACAAAACTTTTAGTTTTAGAAGATGAAAATGTAAATAGCTTTTTAAATAAAATTAGTAAAATATTAGGAGTTTTAAGTTCAGGTAAAATGTCTCAAAATTTAAGAAAAAAATACAGAGTTGATATAAAACAGCAAAATAGACTGACTAAACAGAGGAAAAAAACAGTGGATTATAAAGGAAAAAAACATAGCAATATATGCAGGTAAGTTTAGAGTGTAAATTTCATATATTTATACTCTTTTTTATTACACATTTACTTGATAATTTTGTCATTTTATAATAAAATATACAAGTATATTGGAGGAATTAATTAATGGAAGCAGAAGAAATAGAAATACAAAAAGAATACATTAAAAAAGTTAAAGAAATAAATAATGATAAAAATTTAAAATACTACATTTTAACCATGGGATGCCAGTTAAATGAGAATGATTCTGAAAAATTAATTGGAATGGTAGAAAAAATGGGGTATAAAGAATCAAAGGATTTAAAAGATGCTGATTTATATTTAATAAATACTTGTTGCGTAAGAGAAAATGCAGAAGAAAAGGTATTTGGAAAACTAGGAGAGTTAAAAAAAATAAAAGAATATAAAGATATAATAATTGCAATTGGTGGATGTATGATGCAAGAAGAGCATATAACAGATAAAATTAAAAAAAGTTATCCATTTGTAGATATTATATTTGGAACACATACTCTTCACAAAGTTCCAGAAGACATATATAAAGCTGTTACAAAAAATCAAAAAATAAAAGATGTTATTAACATAGATGGAGAAATTTACGAAGGAATACCAGTTAAAAGAAATAATAGTAAACAGGCATCAGTGACAATAATGTATGGATGTAATAACTTTTGTACATATTGTATAGTTCCTTATGTTAGAGGAAGAGAAAGAAGCAGAAAACCAGAAAATATATTAAATGAGATTAAACAATTAGCAAAAGAAGGATATAAAGAAATAACACTTTTAGGACAAAATGTAAATTCATATAAAGGAGATAAAGATGGATATGGGTTTGCTGAACTTTTAATGGACGTAGATCAAATAGATGGTATAGAGGTTATTAGATTTATATCACCACATCCAAAAGACTTTACAGATGATGTGATAAATGTAATAAAGAAAAGTAAAAAAATATCAAGATTAATACACATTCCACTTCAAGCAGGAAATTCAAATGTATTAAAAGCAATGAATAGAAGATATACTAAGGAACAATATTTAGATTTAATAGATAGAATAAAAAAAGAAATTCCTGATGCAGTTTTTTCAACAGATATAATTGTAGGATTTCCTGGTGAAACTGAAGAAGAATTTGAGGATACATTGGATGTTGTAAAAAAAGTAAATTATGAACAAATATATATGTTTATATATTCAAGGAGAGTAGGAACACGTGCAGATAAAATGGAAAATCAAATTCCAGAAGAAATTAAACATAAAAGGTTTGATAGACTAAAGAATTTATTTGAAGAAAATATACAAAAAAATAATCAAAAATATATTGGTACGATACAAAAAATACTAGTTGAGGGATATAGTAAAAATAATCCTGAAATGTTAACCCGGAAGAACAGATACAAACAAAGTAGTTGTATTTGAAGGAAATAAAGATGATATTGGAAATATTATAAAAATAAAAATAATATCTGAGCATAAGTGGTATTTGAAGGGAGAAATAATAAATGGAAGATGTTGAAGGAATTAGAAGTTACTTAAAAGAAATGGTAAATAAAGAAATAATAATGAAATATTTATTTATAAAATCTATGGAAGGAAACTATGATGATAAATATATAGCAAGAAAATATAAAATAAACGTAGCATCAACAAGAATACAGTATAATAGTTTAAGCCAAGATGAAAAAAGCAAAATAGAAAGAGATATAAAAGCAAAGATAGAAAACGGAGAGATAGATTTGCATGAAGAAGCTGTAAGATGGCATAGAGAAGGATTATTAAATTCAAAAAAGAAAAATGAAATAAGTAACGATAAAAGGGGACGTTAATATGGCAGAGTTTTCACCAATGATGCAACATTATTTTGAAATAAAAGAACAATATAAGGATTGTATAGTATTTTATAGATTAGGAGATTTTTATGAAATGTTCTTTGATGATGCAAAAACTGCATCAAGAGAACTAGAAATAACATTGACGGGAAGAGACTGCGGACAGGAAGAAAGAGCTCCGATGTGCCGGAGTTCCTTTTCATGCAGCCGAAAGTTATATTGCTAGATTAATAGAAAAAGGATATAAAGTAGCAATATGTGAGCAATTGGAAGATCCAAAATCAGCAAAAGGAATAGTCAAAAGAGATGTAATAAGAGTAGTAACTCCAGGAACAGTAATTGAGTCAAATATGCTTGATGAAAAGAAAAATAATTATATAATGTCAATATACAAAAAAGGAATATATTTTGGAATAGCTGTTTGTGATGTTACTACAGGTACATTTTTAGCAACAAAGATAGAAGAAAACAATAATTTTGCACTTCTTTTAGATGAACTCTCAAAATATAATCCTGCAGAAATTATAGTAAATAAAATGTTATTTAATTGTAAAGAAGAGATAGATGAGATAAATTTAAGATTTAAAGCATATATAAATTGTTTTGACGAATCAGTATTTAAAACGGATATAGAAAATTTATTAAAATCATATACTTTTATAGATGATAATGAAAAACAAATAGAAAATATAGATAAAACTGATTTACAGATTCCAGCAATAAATGCTCTGTTAGATTATCTAAATCAAACTCAAAAAATAAAATTAGAACATATAAATATGATAAGAATGTATTCAACATCAAAATACATGTCTTTAAACTGTACTGCAAGAAGAAATTTAGAACTAACAGAAAAAATGAATGATAAAAGCAAAAAAGGAACCCTCCTTTGGGTATTAGATAAAACTTATACATCAATGGGAGGAAGACTATTAAGAAAATGGATAAATGAGCCATTAATAGATATTGTAGAAATAAATAAAAGATTAAATGCAGTAGAAGAATTAAAAGATAACCTTATTTTCAGAGGAGATATTATAGATTGTTTAAAAAGAATATATGATATAGAAAGAATAGTACGGTAAAATAGCCTATGGAAATACAAATGCTAGAGACATGATATCTCTAAGAAATTCTTTGAAGCAATTACCATATTTAAAGAATATTTTAGCTGGTAGCAAATCTGAATTATTACAGAATTTATATTTGAATTTAGATGAACTTACAGACATACATGATTTAATAGAAAAAGCTATAGTGGAAGAGCCACCAATTACTATAACAGATGGTGGAATAATAAAAGAAGGATATAATGAAGAAATAGATGAACTAAAAAATGCAACTTTGCAGGGAAAAAATTGGCTCATAGAACTAGAAGCAAAAGAAAAAGAGCAAACAGGAATCAAAAATTTAAAAGTTGGATTTAATAAAGTATTTGGATACTTTTTTGAAGTAACAAAATCATATTTGAATTTAGTGCCAGATAGATATATTAGAAAACAGACACTTGCAAATTGTGAGAGATATGTAACAGAAGAACTAAATGAATTAGAAAGTAAAATATTAGGAGCAGAAGAGAAAGAAATTGATTTAGAATACAAGTTGTTTATAGAAATAAGAAATGAAATTGCAATAAACATAGAAAGACTTCAAAAGGCATCAAATATTGTATCAATGTTAGATATATTTACATCTTTTGCAATTGTAGCGGAGGACTTGAATTATGCAAAACCAGAAGTTAATAATGATGGAATAATTAATATAAAAGATGGAAGACATCCTGTTATAGAAAAAATGTTACCAGCAGGTACTTTTATAGACAATGATACATACTTAGATAAAAATAATGATAGATTATCTATAATTACAGGACCGAATATGGCAGGTAAATCTACATATATGAGACAAGTCGCATTAATAACATTAATGGCACAAATAGGAAGCTTTGTACCAGCTTCATCAGCCCAAATTGGAGTAGTAGATAAAATATTCACAAGAGTAGGTGCATCAGATGATTTAGCAATGCGGACAAAGTACATTTATGGTAGAAATGATGGAAGTTGCAGAAATATTAAGAGAGGCAACAGCAAACAGCTTAGTAATATTAGATGAAATAGGAAGAGGAACTTCTACGTATGATGGACTTTCTATTGCTTGGGCAGTAGTGGAATACATATCAAATAAAGAAAAATGCGGGGCAAAAACATTATTTGCAACACATTATCATGAACTTACAGAGTTAGAAAAACAAATAGAAGGTGTAAAAAATTATTCAATAGCAGTGAAAGAAAAAGGTGAAGATGTAATTTTCTTGCGAAAAATAGTAACAGGAGGAACTGATGAAAGTTATGGAGTTCATGTAGCAAAACTTGCAGGAGTACCACAAGATGTAATAAAAAGGTCAAATGAAATATTAAGAAGTTTAGAGAGAAAAAGCATACTAGGTAAGAAAAATCAAGAAAAAGAAAACAAAAAAGTACAAGCAGGACAACTCGATATGTATAACTATAAACTAGCAGAGCTTGCACACGAAATAGACAAAGTAAATCTAAACGAATTAACACCAATAGATGCCTTAAACATATTAGTTAAAATGAAAGATAAAATTAAATGAAAAATATATAAAAAGCAAGGAATTTATCAAAAAATGTCCTTGCTTTTTAAAACAAAATCTTAATTCATTATAGCATTAAATTTATAAAAAAGCAAACAATAAAAGTAGGTAAATTAATATAAAAAGAAGAGTATATAAAAGATTTAGCTAGATTAATAATTAAAATATATTTTTTTAGGCAGGTTAATGAAATTGCATAAAAACGTAATTGTGTGGTAAGATAATTATAACATAAGAAAAGTTAATAAATTTCCCTGCATAGTGCGTAATGACGGAATTTTTAGAACCAACAAAGAGGAGAAAGGGAGCTGACTCTCGTAAATATGGCGTGCAAGCTTACACTTTAATTAGTAGTAAGAAGCCCATGAATATTTAGGTAGGCACCCACCTGTGTAAGAACAGGTCCTTAAAAATTCTTTTAAGTACGGCTAAAGCGGGGGTTTTTTATTTTTTCATTTTTTTCTTTTTTTGGACGGACTAGATTTAGTCTTTTTTGCATTTGCCTCCTTTTTGTGTTAATATAGTATAAATTATAATAAAGATAAAGGTAGTAAAATGAATATAAAACAAGCTTTAGAATATGGAATTAATTTATTAAAAGAAAATGATATAAATGAACCAATAATAAAAACCAGAATAATTTTGGCAAATATTTTAAATAAAAGTAAAGAATATTTATTGATTCACGAAAATGAAGAGTTAAGTAATAATCTAACAAAGTTATTTAAAAATAACGTTAAAAAAATATGTAATGGTGTGCCTGTGCAGTATATAACAAATAAACAGGAATTTATGGGATTAGAGTTCTATGTAGATGAAAATGTATTAATTCCGCAACCTGATACAGAAATTTTAGTGGAAGAGGTTATCAATATATGTAGAGATTGCAATGACCAGTATAAATATAGAGATAATAAATATATTGAAATTCTAGACCTTTGTACTGGAAGTGGTGCAATTGGTATTTCAATTGCAAAAAATATAGAAAATTCTAAAATTACGTTATCTGATATAAGTAAAAAGGCATTACAAATTGAAAAAAAAAATTACATAAAAAATAATATTATTAATAAAATAAAAATTGTAGAGTCAGACTTATTCGATAATATAAATGATAAATTTGATATAATAGTTTCAAATCCACCTTATATAAAAACAGATGTTATAGAGACTTTAGATAAAGACGTTAGGTATGAGCCAATAATTGCTTTAGATGGAGGAAAAGACGGGCTTAAAATGTATAGAAAAATAATAAATGAAGCATATAAGTATTTAAAACCTGATGGCCACCTATGTTTGGAAATTGGTTTTGATCAGAAAAATGATGTTATAAAACTAATCAAAGATACAAAAAGGTATATAAATATTTATTCAAAAAAAGATTTAGCAGGAAATGATAGAATTATAGTATGTAATAATTGACTTTTAAATAGTATTTAAATTTTATATCTTGACAGTTTAAGAGAATAAGGGTAAAATATAATAGTACAGAAAGTTAAAATATATTCTAAAATAATTAAATTGTAGGTTATATATTAATCTGAACATTGAAAATTAAATAGAAAGAGGTGCATTATTTATGAGTGAAATATTAATAGCAGTAGTCACCTTTCTTATCTCAGCAGCTGTTTGCTTGCCATTAGGTATATTTATAAGAAAAAAAACAGCTGAATCTAAAATAAAAGGAGCAGAGAGTGAAGCATCAAGGATACTTGCAAATGCTCAAAAAGAAGCTGAAAATGCAAAAAAAGAAGAAATTTTAAAAGCAAAAGAAGAAATTATGAAATCAAGAAATGAATTAGATAAGGAGATTAAAGAAAGAAGAAGTGAAGTAGGACTACAAGAAAAAAGAATAATACAAAAAGAGGAAAACCTAGAAAGACGTTCTGAAAGTCTAGAGCGTAAAGAAAAAGATTTAGAAAGGAGATTTCAAGCTAGCGAAGAAAGAGAGAAGGATTTAGAAGCAATTTATGATGAGCAAACAAGAAAACTAGAAGAAATTTCAAGATTATCTAAAGAAGATGCTAAAGTGATGTTATTAGAACAATTAGATAGAAAACTTTCTGATGAAAAAGCAGTTCTCATAAGGGAAGCTGAAAGTAAGGCAAAAGAAAATGCGGCTAAAAATGCAAGAGAAATTATCGGATACGCTATTCAAAAATGTGCAGCTGACCACACATCAGAAACAACAGTATCAGTTGTAGCCCTTCCAAATGATGACATGAAAGGAAGAATTATTGGAAGAGAAGGAAGAAACATTAAAACTTTAGAAACATTAACAGGAATTGACTTAATAATTGATGATACACCAGAGGCAGTTATATTGTCTGGATTTGACCCACTAAGAAGAGAAGTTGCAAAAATAGCTCTAGAAAAATTAATTGAAGATGGAAGAATACACCCAGCAAAAATTGAAGAAATGGTAGAAAAGGCAAAAGAAGAAGTAGAAAATATAATTAAACAAGAGGGAGAAAGAGCTGTTTTAGAAACTGGGGTGCATGGTTTACATCCAGATATAGTTAAATTAATTGGAAAATTGAAATACAGAACAAGCTATGGACAAAATGTTTTAAATCACTCTATAGAAGTTTCTAATTTAGCACGAATTATGGCAGAAGAATTAGGATTAAATCCAAAAATTGCTAGACGTGCAGGATTATTGCATGATATAGGAAAAGCACTAGACCATGATATGGAAGGAACACATGTAGAAATAGGCGTTGATGTATTAAAGAAATATAAAGAAAATGAAGTAATAATCAATGCAGTTGAAGCTCATCATGGGGATGTAGAACCTAAAACAATAGAAGCTGTACTAATTCAGGCAGCAGATGCAATATCTGCATCAAGACCGGGAGCAAGAAGAGAAACATTAGAAGCATATATCAAAAGATTGGAAAAACTTGAAGAAATTGCAGATTCTTTTGAAGGTGTTGATAAATCATTTGCAATTCAAGCAGGACGTGAAGTAAGACTTATAGTTAAGCCTGAAAAAATATCAGACAGCCAAATGTTAATACTTGCAAGAGAAGTTGCACAAAAAGTTGAAACGGAAATGGAATATCCAGGACAAATAAAAGTAAATGTTATAAGAGAAACAAGAGCAATTGACTATGCAAAATAATTAAAAAGGGAAAAGCCGTCACATTTTTAAATGTGACGGCTTAATTGTTAATGTATAAGGGCTTCTACATCTATATGGAGTGGATTCTTAGATGAAAAAAATATGAGAAAATGTTTTTCCGAAAGATTAAAATAGGAATATCTTTTTATTAGTATATGCATATTTTTCAATGCATGAATAATATCCAATTTAAAATCATTTGAAGCAAAATATTCATATAAATCATCATAAGTAATATCTTCGTCAATTATGATTTCAGTATTTGCAAGATTTGCAAACTCTGAAAGCTGTTTTAGATTTTCAAGAGCCCTTTCATTAATTTTTACAATTTCTTCCCGTAAAGTCATACTATGCTGACCTCCTTAAAAAAATCATTGGTAAATCCAATGTTAAAAGCTATTATATCACACATATATACATAAAGTAAATAAATTTAATTTGATAAAAAATTTTTTTTGTAGTATTATATTAAAAACAAAGATTAAAAATTTAATTGATATATTTTTTAGAAGGGAGAATAAATTTGAATATTTTACTAATTGGAGATATTGTTGGATTAAGTGGCGTTAATAAAGTTAAAGAAACATTACCTAAAATTATAAAGGAAAAAGAGATAGATTTTGTTATTGCAAATGGAGAAAATAGCTGTGATGGTATGGGTATTACTTCAAAAATTTTTAAAGATTTAATGTTATCAGGAGTAAATGTTGTGACAATGGGAAATCATACATGGGGAAAGAAAGATATATTTAATATAATTGAAAATAAAAAATTATTAAGGCCAGCAAATTATCCAAAAGATGTTGTAGGAAATGGATATGGTATATATATATGCAATGAAAAGAAGATTGCAGTAATAAATTTGATTGGTAGAGCAAGTATGAATGTATTATCAGAAAATCCTTTTATTGTTGCAAAGGAAATAATTGAGAAAATAAAAACACAAGTGGATGCAATTTTTGTAGACTTTCATGCAGAGGCAACAGCAGAAAAAATAGCAATGGGATATTTTTTAGATGGAAAGGTAACTTGTATATTTGGAACCCATACTCATGTTGTAACAGCAGATGAAACTATACTAGAAAAAGGGACAGCATATATTACAGATATAGGTATGACAGGACCTAAGAAATCAGTGATTGGAATGGATGTAGACGCATCAATAAAAAGATTCGTAACAACACTTCCAGAAAAATATAAGGTTAGTGATGATATAAATACAGTTTTGAATGGATGTATTGTAACTATAAATAGCGAAACTTGTCGAGCAGAAAAAATTGATAGAATAAAATTATAATATTTGGCGAAATACAAGTATTTTATGCGATGAAAACTTCCTTTTTTTACCAAAAATATATAGACAATGTTTATAAAATATATTATAAATATATAGTAACAAATGAAACAAGGAATAGAGTTACAAAAAAATAATTTTAGGAGGCAAAAAATGGAAGTTTTAAAAATTTCATCAAAATCAAACCCAAATTCAGTAGCAGGAGCAATTGCAGGACTAGTTAAAGAAAGTAATAAGGCAGAAATGCAAGCAATTGGTGCAGGAGCATTAAATCAAGCTGTAAAGGCTGTAGCCATAGCAAGGGGATTTGTAGCACCAGCAGGAGTAGATTTAGTATGCATACCTGCATTTGCAGACGTTGAGGTGGAAGGAGAAAACAGAACTGGTATGAAGTTAATTATAGAATCAAGAAAATAGTTATTCATGGGCAGTGCTCAATTAGTATTTTTGAACACATTTTAATAAGTAAAAATAAGGGGGCTAGTAGATAATATTGGTCTCCTTTTTGTTCAATAGGAGGATATATTTTGAAAACAAATGTATTTAAATATATTTTTTTTGCATTAGTAATTTTTATGATAGGACTAGCCATATATTTATTATATAATGATAGAAAAAAACAAGTTTATAATACAGAAAATTATGAACTTAAAATTGATATGGTTAGAGAATTAAATATAGGAATCAGTAGTTATGATACTATAGATCCAATACTTAGCAATAACAGAGATATACAATATGTAGACAAACTTATATTTGAGCCATTAATTGATATAACTGAAGATTTTAAAATTGAAAATAAACTAGCAAAAGAGGTTTCAAAAATAAATGACATAACTTATATAGTAAAATTAAAAGATGATGTTTATTTTCAAGATGGAGAAAAATTTACAGCAAAAGATGTAATATTTACAATAAATGTCCTGAAAAATAATAATATAGTTTCTATATATAAGGAGAACGTAAATAATATAAAAGAATTACAAAAGATTGATGATTATACAATAAAAATAATTTTAAATGAAAAAGTGGATTTTTTTGAATACATGATGTGTATACCAATAATTGGAAGCCATTGTTATAATGAAAATAGTTTAGATTTAAAAACTGATATACCAGTGGGTACAGGCAAATTTAAAATAACAAAAATTGAAAAAGATAGAATCATATTGGAAAAAGCTAATTATCAAAATGAATCTAAAATTATAAAAATAAATTTAATATTAAAAAATAATGCAAAGGATTTATACAGTGCCTTAACTAATAAAGAAATAGATTTTATGGTTACAGACAATACACAGTATGAAAATTATATTGGTAGTATAGGATATAATGTAACTCAATATCCAGGAAGAGAGTTTGACTATTTACTTCTAAACAATGAAGATTCAATACTAAATGATAGAGAAGTAAGAAAAGCAATTAATCATGCAATAGATAGAAATCAGATTAATTATAATATATATAATAATAAATATAATATTTGTGATTTCCCTTTAGATTATGGTAGCTATTTATACAACACAGATTCAAAAACTGAGTATGATATAAATAATGTAAATGATATTTTAAGTAAAGACGGTTGGACAATAAAAAAAGATATATGGGTAAAGAATTATAAAGAATTGAGATTAAGATTATTAGTAGACAAAAATAATGATCTAAGATTAAAAACTGCAGAAAAAATAAAAGAACAATTAAAAAATATAGGTATAGAAATAGATGTTATTAAAGTTAATAGTAATCAAATTAATAATTATATAAAAAATAAAAATTATGATATAATTTTAACTGGAAATATTATATCCAACAATCCAAATATTAGCACATACTTTGGGGATAATAATTCATCAAATTACAAAAATGAAGAAATAAATAATATACTAAATGAAATAAAAAATATTGACAATCAAGAGGATATTTTGAAACAAAAATATACAAGAATTGAGGAAATATATAAAGAAGACATTCCATTTATTAGTTTATATTTTAATAATATATTTATTTTAAGCAATAAAAATTTAAAAGGAGATTTATCTGGAAATTGGTATAATATATTTTATAATATAGATAGGTGGTACAAAGTAAAAGAGTAATTTAACATAAAATTAAATTATAAAAAATCAGTCAACAATTTATAAAAAAATTAAAAAAATACTTGACAAAAGAAAATTATCATATATAATATAAAGCAAACATGCGTTTGAAGTATCGTTTAAAAATATAAATATATAAAACATGTGAAGAATAAAAAATTTACTTAAGAAATTTTAGGAGGAATAAAAATGAGTGATGAAAATTTAGAAAAGAAAAAAGCATTAGAAATAGCATTAAGTCAAATTGAAAAGCAATTTGGAAAAGGGTCAGTAATGAAACTTGGAGAATATAAAGCAATGAATGTAGAAGCAATTCCTACAGGAGCATTAGGACTAGATATAGCTCTTGGAATAGGTGGAGTCCCTAGAGGAAGAATAATAGAAATATTTGGGCCAGAATCTTCCGGAAAAACGACACTTGCACTTCACATTATAGCAGAAGCACAAAAAATGAATGGAGAAGCAGCTTTCATAGATGCAGAACATGCATTGGATCCTGTATATGCAAAACATTTAGGTGTTGATATAGATAATTTAATAGTATCACAACCAGATACTGGAGAGCAGGCTTTAGAAATAACAGAAAGTTTAGTTAGAAGTGGAGCCTTAGATGTAATAGTTGTGGATTCTGTTGCTGCATTAGTACCAAAAGCAGAAATAGATGGAGATATGGGAGATTCACACATGGGTCTTCAAGCAAGACTTATGTCACAAGCATTAAGAAAATTAGCTGGAGCAATAAATAAAACAAAGACAGTTATAATATTTATTAATCAATTAAGAGAAAAAATTGGAGTTATGTTTGGAAATCCTGAAACAACAACAGGTGGTAGAGCATTAAAATTTTATGCTTCTGTAAGATTAGACATTAGAAAAATAGAAAATATAAAGCAAGATGGAGAAGTTATAGGAAATAGAGCAAGAGTAAAAGTAATAAAAAATAAGGTAGCACCACCATTTAGAGAAGCAGAATTTGATATTGTATATGGAAAAGGAATATCAAAAGAGGGAAATATTTTAGATATGGCTGTTAATTTAGATATTATAGAAAAAAGTGGTTCTTGGTTTAGTTACAATGGCGAAAAAATAGGACAAGGTAGAGAAAATGTGAAACAGTATCTAAAAAATAATCCAGAAATAATGGAACAAATAGAAAAGAAAGTAAGAGATAATTTTGAAGAAGCATTTGAAAAAAGTTTAGGTGATAATGAAGTAGAAGATGATGAGTAAATTGTAATTTGTTTTTGAGATGTGAGAGGTGTGAAGTGAGAGGTGTGATTTTAGGTCTAGCCCTCGTAGACTTTCCCTAATTTCTCATTTCTCACATCTAACTTCCCACTTCTCAAACAACAATTTATCAATCATTTTAAATTTAAAACATTGGAGATTTTAAATGGAATATATAGAAGAATTTGACAAACTGAAAACAAAAGTATTAAAATATATATTATTCAAAAAAAGAACCGAAAACGAAGTTAGACAAAAATTTATAGCTGATGAAGGAGAACTTCTAGATGATGTTATTGACGAATTAAAAGATTTAGAATATATAAACGATGAGAAGTATATAGAAAAAGCAGTAAAAGAGTATATAAGTCTTAAAAAATTATCAATAAAAGAGTTAAAATATAAACTGATATCTAAAGGCATAAAAAAAGAATTAATAGATACCTATATATATAACAACAAAGAAATGTTATTAGAGTATGAGATGAACTCAGCTAAAAATATAATAACAAAAAAAATAAACTCGATGGATAAAGAAGAAATATTAAATTACCTAAGAAAAAAGGGATATATGGAAGATAGCCTAAAAATAGTTATACAAGAAATAGAGGAATAAAGATGAATAACATTTTAACATTAGAAACTAACAAATATGAGATTAGATTAGATAACTTTGAAGGACCACTTGACTTATTGTGTCATTTAGTTGATAAAAATAAAATGGATATACATGAAGTAAATATTACTAAGATAACAGATCAATATATAGAATATATAAATGCAATGAAGGAATTAAATCTAGATGTTACAAGTGAATTCGTGCTAATGGCATCAACACTTTTGTTTATAAAATCGAAAAGTTTATTACCAAAACAAGTAGAAGATGAAAGTGAACTTACAGAAGAAGAACTAATACATAGAATTATTGAATATAAAAAATACAAAGAGATAACAAAAAAATTAAGAAATCAGTTTGATATATATTCTAAAAGATGTTATAAATTACCGGACAAAGTGGAACTACCAAAAAGAAAATTAGAAGAAAATTATTCAAGTGATTTATTGGTAGAATCATATAGGGCATTATTAGAAAGAAATAAAGAAAAAATAAATATAAATGCTACTAATATTGAAAAGATTGCAATAACGGAAACTGTTACGGTAACAAGCAAAGTTAAAGATATATTCAGAGAGCTAATGAAAAAACCAAAATTTGTATTTAATAAATTATGCAAAACAAAAAAATATACAAGACTTGAAACAGTAACGGCATTTACAGGATTACTAGAACTTACTAGAAGAAACAAAATAAAAGCAGAACAAGAAAAAATATTTGGTGATATTACAGTAGAAAAAGCAAGAGATTAATCTTGCTTTTTTGAATATATATCCAAAAAATGGGAATAATATTGTTAAAATCATAGGAGAAAAGTATGATAGTATTTTGTATAATTTTTACAATATTATTTATAATATCAGTTCTATTTTTATTATTATGCCTGTCAGATTTAGAAATAGAAATAAATAAATTTTTATTTGATAGTACTTGTAAAAAAGGTGGAAAATTAAAAGATTACCTAATATATATAAGACTAAAATTATTTGACAACATTACTTGGTTAAAAATTAAAATAGATAGTAAAAAAATAATGAAAATAAGGGATTCTAAAATATTCAAAAATAAGATATTAGCAAAATTAAAAGAAGAAAATAGTATAAAAAATTTAATACTAAAAAATAAAAAAGATATAATTAATTTTAATAATTTAAAAGAATTAAATATAAAAATAAAACAATTAGAATTAAAAATGAAATTATCTGCATTAGAAACTATTATCACATCACTAAGTGTTGCAATAATTTCATCACTTATTTCAATAATTGTAGCAAGAACAGCTAAAAGAAACAATTTAAATAAATATCATTATATAATAACTCCTATATATGAAAATAAACCAATACTTAAAATTAAACTAAATTGTATAATTGATGTAAAAATTGTACATATTATGAATATAATATATATTTTAGTAAGGAAAAGGAGTGTATTAGATGATGAGAGAACACCCAATAGAGGGACTTATGTCTGCAGCAATGACTAGTATTCAAGATATGGTTGATGTAAACACAATTGTAGGAGATCCAATAGAAACAAATAACAATATTGTTATTATACCAATTTCAAAGGTATGTTTTGGATTCGCAGCGGGAGGTAGTGAATTCAATGAAGAAACAATAGATGAATATAACAAAAAAGAAAAAGAGGAAATGGTTCAATATAAATTACCATTTGGTGGAGGAAGTGGAGCAGGAGTTAGTATAAATCCAGTAGCATTTATAGTAGTACAAGAAGAAAATGTAAAACTACTTCCAGTTAATCACTCATCCGCAATAGATAGATTGTTAGATTATGTTCCGGATTTATTCGAAAAATTAGGTAAGGCTATGAATAAAGACTCTAAAATAAAAGTAAAATGTTCATCAGATATAGAAAAAAATTCAGATTCTGATGAAGAAAATAATAATAAACCTAAAGAAAAAAGTGAACAAAAAGATTATACTTATGAATTTGAATATAACGAAACAGAAGACCAAGACGACTAATATAAAATTTAGAAAATAATAGGAAAGCTATAGCTATAATTTAAATTAGTTATGGCTTTTTACATAATAATAAATACATAATAAAAAGCAAAAATTTGCTGACAAGAAAAATCAGATAATAATACAGAAGTAAATATTATTTTTGAAAGTGTAAAAAATATTTCAAACAATGCAGAAAATAACAACAACACCAATAATACACAAAATAACAATACAAATACAAACAATAACAATGATACATCTACAACAAGTCAAAGATCATCACAAGAAAATGCAAAAGATTTTAAGGTAGGAAGTGCTACTGTAAAATATAGTACATATAAGGGGACTGCTGGAGCAACAGGGGATACTTTAGTTTTAAAATCAAATGGGACAGCAACATTAAATGAAAAAAATTATAAATTTACTATTGGAAAATATAATTTTTCGCAAGATTCTTTAAGTAATAATTATGAAGATGCAATAATATTAAAAATTCTGAAGGAACGACATATCTTGGTTTATATGTATTAAAAGCAATAGACATTACTTAAATATTACAAACACATTACAAAAATATAAAAAATAAATGACAAAACAGAAAAATGCAAATTTATATTAATTTATATTATAAGTATGTTGTAAAAAAATTTTTAATATGCTATTATAATATTAAATTATTTTACTAAAGAATAGGGAGAATGCACATATGAATTTAGCAATTAATAGAATATGGACTTTTATAAAAAGTGAAGCAGTTTTATCAATTGCAATAATATTAGCAATAATAACATGCTTTTTTGTACCTATAGATAAAGAATATTTAAAATATTTTGATTATGATACTTTAATATGTTTATTTTGTATGCTTGTCGTCGTAGCAGGACTAAGAAGTACAAATATATTTGAACTAATATCAAGAAAAATGATAGGATTATTTCATACTAGACGAGGTGTAATATATGCACTAGTATTTGGAACATTTTTCCTTGATATGATTGTTGCAAATGATATGTCTTTAATCACATTTTTGCCACTTACATATATAGTTTTGCATTCCACAAAGAATGATAAGTATTTAGCTTTTACATTTATAATGCAAACTATAGCAGCAAATATGGGCGGGATGATAACACCATATGGAAATCCTCAAAATCTATATTTATATTCTTATTATAATATCCCAACAGACGAATTTTTTGGAATTTTATTTTTACAGTCAATAACTGTAGCAATATTGCTTTGGATTTGTTGTTCATTTATAAATAATGAGTCACTAAAACTTAAAAATGAGTCAAAAATAGAAGTAAGCAAAAAAGAGTTATATCTATATATTATATTATTTGCTTTAGTAGTATTAAGTATATTTAGAGTGATACCTTATTTAATAACATTAGTAATTGTAATTATAACTATTTTTATTATTGATAGAACTAGATTTAAGCAAGTTGATTATGCATTAATTGCAACATTTTGTGTATTCTTTGTTTTTTCAGGAAATATAGCAAGAATAGGTATAATAAAAGAATTAATCTCAAGATTAGTTGTAAACAATACACTTTTTGCCGGGATAATATCGTGCCAATTCATAAGCAATGTTCCGACAGCAATATTCTTGTCTAAATTTACATCAAATTATAGACAGCTGCTAATATCAGTAAATATAGGTTCATTAGGAATATTAATATCATCACTTGCAAGTTTGATTACGCTTAAAGAATTTTTAAAACATCAGCCAAAAAATTTTTGGAAATATTTAGCTATGTTTACAATGTTTAATACAGTTTTTCTAATAATTTTACTAATAGTAACAAGAATACAATACTAATTCATATATAAAAAAGAAGTGAAATAATATGATATACTATGAAGAAAGACACAAGAACCGCTCCTACAGAAATGAAAATATATTGAAACATAATATCAAAACCAAAGAAAAATAAGAAGGAAACAAATGACAGAAACAAACAACAAAATTAATGTAAAAACTGTACGGGCAGATTCTATATCTGCCCGCAGCACCCTATCTCAATAGATTAAACCAATTTTCAATTACCCTAGTAGACATATTTGCTAGGTTCATTTTTTTTACATCCTCTTTTGCAACAATATTTACTCTTGAAATTTCATCACCATCAATTGAATAAACTACTTCTCCCAATTTTTGACCTTTATAAATTGGAGCAGATACAGTATCATCTAATGTAATATTAGAACTTATTGTTTTAGATTTTCCTTTTGGAATTAGACAGCCACTGTTAGATTCCAAAATTGCATCTACAGTTGTTGATACACCTTTATCAACATTTAGTGTTTTTATAACATCATCTTTTTTTGATGACTCTATATATTCAAAATTACTAAAACCATAATCAAGAAGTTTTTGTGCTTCTGAAAAACGAATAGCAGATGTTTCACCTTTCATAATTACTGCTATTAAAGATAAATTATTTCTAGTAGCAGTTGCAGATAAATTGAAAAGAGCAGTAGAAGTTGACCCTGTTTTAAGACCAGTTGCACCTTCATAATTTCTTATAAGTTTATTTGTATTTACAAGTTCGGATTCTCCATTTCTTAAACTATCCATCCAAATTGTGGTGTATTCAGTGATTTTTGGATGCTTTGTCATAAGTTCTCTAGACATTAGTGCAATATCGTAACTAGAAGTTACATGACCATCTTCATCAATACCATGGCAATTTTTAAAACAAGTGTCATTCATTCCAAGTTCTTTAGCTTTTTTATTCATTTGTTCTACAAATAATTCTTCAGAACCTGCGATATATTCTGCCATAGCCATTGCACAATCGTTTGCAGAAACAACGCAAATAGCCTTTAACATTTCATTTACTGTAAGAGTTTCTGTTGTATCAAGCCAAATTTGAGAACCTCCCATAGAACTTGCTTTTTCAGAACAAGGGACATTATCTTCTAGACTAATAATTCCATTATCAATAGCCTCCATAATTAAAAGAATAGTCATAACTTTGGTAACACTTGCAGGTCTTAATTGTTCATGAGAATTGTATTCGTATAAAACTTCACCAGTGTTCTGGTCCATTAATATAGCACTTCCAGAAGTAATGCCTAAAAAGTTACCGTGAAGAAGCTTGATTCGTGATGCTTTCTGTTTCATTTTCTTCGGAAGCAGTATTAGCAGTTGAAACAGAAGATGATGTATCAGACCAAACGTAGACACTATCTTCATCTATAGCGTATATATAGTATGGAAGTATCAAATTAAAAATGATAACAAATAAAATAATATATGTAAAAACCTTTATTTTTTTTGAAAGCATAAAAAACCTCCTAAAACATAATTATTAGTAATACTTATGCATTTAGGAGAGCTTTTAGAATATAAAATTAGACTTTAACAATACTAATATAAATATTATTACCATCTGTTGAGGCATAGATTTTTATATCATAATCATAATTGTTTTTAAATCTAAAATCTATACTGCCATAAGCAACAGCTGCATCTTTTCCTTCAGAAACATAATATACTTTTTTGCTATGTTCATGTCTTTCAACGATACTAAGGTTTGGAAGTGCTAATACTGCATTATATAATGTACTACTGATTTGACAATTACCTCCACCATAACCTTTTATTTCATTCCCATCTTTGTCAAAGACATCAGCCTTTTGATAACCTCTATCAGGAGTGGCTTTCCCAACAGTATTACAAAAAGAAAATATTGCTCCGTGATTTAACAACTGTTCCACTTAATGTAGAGCAAGTAAGTCGTATATTGTTTTGCCTTCCTGAATCATTTGGAGTATATATTTTTGTGGAAAATGATGAAATTTCAGTTTCGTTGTTAACAGCATTACTATTATTAGTAGTATTGTCATTACTATTGGAAGTGTTAGTATTATCATTATCATTATTGTTATTATTATTAGTATTATTGTTATCATCGTTTAATGTAATAGTTCTTTCTGCACTGTAACTATTTTCTTGATTATTTGAAGATGGATTGTTATTTCCACAACCACTTAAGCAAAAAGATAGAGAAACTAATATAATTAGAATTTTTTTCATTGAATCCTCCATAGAAATAAATTTAATTTTAATTTTATTATTCCCAAAAATCTTTATAAATATTGACAAAAATTTAAAATATAGTATAATTAATTATGTAAGTTTATTTTTTAGGAGAAAAAATATGTTAGCCAAAATATGGAAAAAAATAGGATTATTAATTTTAATTATTGCTTGTTTATGGAATATAGTTTTTAAATTAGTAAATAAAGTATCTTTTAATGAGTTAATAGATAATGCAAAACAAAAAATACAATCAATAACAATTTTTAAGAAATAAAAAATACCTAAATATATTTTAGTTAATAATTTTTAAAATAAATTTGCAAAAATAAAAAAAGTATGTTAAAATAAAAAAGCTGTTTCGCAATTGCCACAAATGCATTGCATTTTGGTATATAAGAAACTTAACAATGTTATTTCGGAAAAATAATAAATTTTTCCTATATAATAGAAAAGATATTTTAATTAGCCAAGAAAGAGGTGAATACACAATGAAAAAAGATATACAACCAGAATACAATACAACAACAATAACATGTGCATGTGGTAATGTATTAGAAGTAGGATCTACAAAAAAAGATTTAAAAGTAGACGTTTGTTCTAAATGTCATCCATACTGGACAGGTAACTTAAGAAAAGATACTACAGGTGGAAGAGCTGATAAATTCAAAAAGAAATATGGAATTAGTTAAAATTTATTTATACAAACACTCTAATAAAGGGTGTTTTTTTATTGCATAGGGAAAATAAGTTTTTATTTTGGCCCGATTTAAGATTTTACCTTATATAACAAAATTAATGCAAACATCTGTAGGGGTCGCACCCCAGGGCGACCCACAAACAAAAAATAAAGAATAAACCCATTGCAAATGCCTGTAGGGGCAGATTCCATATCTGCCCTAAAAAAAGAGCAATAAGAATCATTGCAAACACATGTAGGGGTCGCACCCCAGAGCGACCAACAAAAAAAATATAAAGGATAAATCAACTGCAAACATTGTAGGGGCAGGCGCTTCAAGTCTGCCCGCAACAAAATACATTCCAAAATTAATATTCAAAAAAACCTAATTGTTTATATAGAATATATAAATGGTTAGGCTTTTTTTGCGCATTAAAATCAATATACATTACTTAAATATTACAAACATATTACAGAAATATAAAAAATAATGACAAACCTACAAAAAAATAAATGACAAAACGGAAAACTTATTGACAAGAAAAAATGAATTATCTATAATAAAATTAAATGAAATATATTTACAACTCAAAATAATAAATAAAAGATTATGAAATGATAAAAGGTTCAACATAAAAAATATATATTAACCATTTTGTCTTCCGGAAGAAGGACTACGAAGCAAAAGCCGGACCCCGAAAAAGGGCTTAATATCTATTTTTTATATTTGAACCGTTACAACAAAACCAAAGAAAAGTTAGGAGAAAACATATGTTAAAACAAATGAAAGAAACAAACAACAAATTAATTGCAAATGCTGTAGGGGTCGCACCCCAGGGCGACCCACAAACAAAAAATATAAAGGATAAACTAATTGCAAACGTTGTAGGGGTAGATTCCATATCTGCCCGCAAAAAAACAACAAAAAATACTTTGAAGGAACACTCAAATCTCACATCTAAAAAGGGAATCACCCTAATAGCATTGGTCATCACAATAATCGTAATGCTAATACTAGTAACAGTAACAATAACAGTAGCCTTAAAAGGGGGATTATTTAAAACAGCAAAACAAGCAACAACAGATTCACAGTATCATGCAGACAAAGAAATGTTACTTTCAGCAGTAATAGGAGCAACAAACAACGCAGAAGTAGATTTTACAAAACTAGATGCAAATCTGCCACAAGGATTTACAGGAGTAAAAGGAGAATATACGAGCAAAGCAGGAAATACATTCTATGTAGACAGTAATGGAAATATAACAGATGAAAAAGTAGTAACACCAGGGCCACAAGTAACAGTAGATGGAAAAACAGTAACATTAACCCGAGACAATGTAGCTAAATACTTAGGAAGAGAAGTAACAAATTATAAAAAAGATTATGATACTAATCCAACAGAAACCGTACCGGTAGAATCAGGAGAGTATACCGTCTCAACAAAATACAGACTATACTATGTAGATTTTGACAATAAATATAAAGATGGAGAAGGAACAATATACTTAAAAGCAGATGTTCCAGATACAGGTAAATATAGTTTACCTACAACAGAAACAACGCCAGTGGATCCTACTACAACAGATGCAATAAAAATAAAAAATTTAAACCCAGGATTATATAATCAAGAAAACGAAAATGGTTTACCAATAGCAGATAAAGCAATAGAGCCACCAAATAGCAAAAACGATAATATGAAAGCAGTAACATGGCTAACAAATACAAACAATTGGAACGATTTAAAAAGCAACCTAAATGGAATAAATGAGAGTGATATAAATTATGTAATAGGAGCACCAAGTTTAGAAATGATGATGGATAGTTATAATACACATTATAAAAACGATATTGATAATTTTTCAGGTACTCCAGATTTTTCGAATATAGAGCCAGGGGAAAGAAGAAAACTTTTCTATCAATATAATTCAGGTAGTAGTGGATATAAAGTGGGACCATGTGCAGAAAAAAGTTCGGCATATTATTATTATACATCATATAATTCAGTTTATACTGATTCAATAGATAGTATGTACTATGGTAAATACTACTGGCTGGCGTCTCCTTCGGCTAACAACGCTAGCGACGTGATGCTTGTGGCCTATAGCAACGGAGGCTTTGTTGCCAGCCACTCCTGTAAAAACCACAGCCTTGCGTTTTGCCCGTTAGTTTCTCTAAAATCTTCAGTCCAATTAAAGTTGAAATAGTAGTTGGAAGTGCAGAATAAATTTTAAAGATAAATATTCAAATAGGAGATGTTTGGGTATGTCCTTCTGGGCATACCCAAACGCAGCTGTGGATTTTTTAGTGGAGGGTGCTGCAAAGGTGAGTTTAATTGCTGAAGCTCGGAAGAATAAAGAGCGTTTACCCAGATTATTGTAAATGCTGTAGGGGCAGATTCTATATCTGCCCGAAACATATATACACCCAAGAATTAATATTCAAGAAAACCTAATTGTTTATATAAAATATATAAACGGTTAGGCTTTTTTTGCGCATTAAAATCAATAGATATTCTTAAATATTACAAACATATTACAGAAATATAAAAAATAGATGACAAAATAGAAAATTTATTGACAATAAAAAACAAAAAAACTATAATAAAATTATGAAGTATATTTATAACTCGACATAAATAATTATAGCATACAAAATAACAATTATGGATTGATAAAAGGTTCAATATAAAAAATATATATTAACCCTTTTGTCTCCCGGAAGAAGGACTACGAAGCAAAAGCCGGACCCCGAAAAAGGGCTTAATATTTATTTTTTATATTTGAACCTTTATAACAAAACTAAAGAAAAGTAAGGAGGAAACATATGTTAAAACAAATGAAAGAAACAAACAACAAATCAATTGCAAACGTTGTAGGGGTCGCACCCCAGGGCGACCCACAAACAAAAAATATAAAGGATAAACTAATTGCAAACGCCGTAGGGGCGATTATTAATCACCCGCCCATCGAAGAACCAACCCAAAACAAAAGATCTCCAAAGGACAACTCAAATCT
>CANPYN010000018.1 GCA_947588635.1 uncultured Clostridia bacterium | reverse complement strand
AAACAGAAACAGAAAACAAAATAAATGAAGAACAAAACTTAGCAAGTGGAAAAGTAGAAATAGACGGGAAATGGTATAAATCAATAGATGATTATATAGCAGGAAATCCAATCCCAACAGTAGATGATTATGGAAAATTTGTAGAATACGGAGTAGACCTAAATGGAGATGACGATTTAGCAAACGACTGGAAAGTATTCTATGTAGATCAAGAAGGACGTACATTTATAATCGCAGCAGATTATGTAAGAGGAGATGAGGGTGGATGTGCCGAAGTACAAACTGCAATAAAAAATTCTAATATGACAGAAAGTACTAAAAGTGGATATGAAGATTTCTGTTTTTCTTGGAGTTCTTTAGATGTAAATGAAGGCGATAATCAAAAGGTAAAATACCATTGTAATGATGGACATAATAGTCTAAATAATAGTAAAGCACAATGTTCATATCCAGACATATTTATGGGAACAGGATATTATTGTTCAGACCACGTTGGAGATGATGGTAAAAGTGGAAACCCAAATTCAAGGTGTGCAAGTAGTTTAATGTGTACAGAAAACTGGAAACCACTTGTTGACGAAAGTTATGGAGCAACATATGCAATAGGAGGACCAACGCTAGAGATGTGGGTAGCAAGTTGGAATAAGAAACACGGTCAAGAGGTTGATGCTGAAAATGGAATAACATTACATGCAGATGGAAATGAAAATAGTGCTGACAGTGAAGGATATTCCATAATAAATTCTGAAGGGGACAGAACGAATTACTATGTTCTTAGTGATTGCTTGGAAGGTTATAATGATCCACTTTACTTTCCACTCGATGTTAATATGAGTCGTAAAAACTATTGGTTGGCGTCGCCGAATGCAGGTGGAGAGTATCACGTGTATTCTGTTTGGTCTAACGGTTATTTGTGGGCTCAGCATTTCGAAGCTAATATGTATGCTCTCCGCCCGTTAGTTTGTATCGAAACAGGTGTAAAAATTGTAACTGTATAATAAAAAAATAGTATACCATATAGTGTGCCAATTAAAGAGCACACTATATTTTGTTGTGAGGAAAATTTGCTTTTACTTAATAAAAATGGTATAATTTTGCAAGATAGAGGGAGATAATATGCTAAAAGAACAAGTAATTAATACAATAAAAAAATATAATTTAATAAAAGATGGAGATAAAATAGTAATAGGCGTGTCTGGCGGACCAGATTCAATATGCTTATTGCATATATTAAATGAAATAAAAAGAGAATTAAATTTTGAAATTTTTGTAGCACATGTAAATCATATGATAAGAAAAGAGGCAGATGAAGAAACAGAATATGTAAAAGATTTTTGCAAAAATTTAGGGATAGAGTGTTATATTAAGAGAATAGATGTGATAAAAATTGCGAATAATTTAAAAAGAGGAACAGAAGAAACAGGAAGGCAAATGAGGTATGAATTTTTTAATGAAGTTTTAGAAAAAACAAATTCAAATAAAATAGCAACAGCGCATAATAATAATGATAAAGTAGAAACTATATTAATGAATATTTTAAGAGGTAGTGGAACATCAGGATTAAAAGGGATAGATGCAATAAGAGATAATAAATATATTAGACCATTAATTGAAACATCAAGAGAAGAAATAGAAAAATATTGTACGTTAAATATGTTAGAACCAAAAATAGATAAATCGAATAATGAGAATATTTATACAAGAAATAAAATTAGGAATATCGTGATTCCGTATATAAAGAAAGAATTTAATCCTAATATTGTAAAAACAATAAACAGATTATCAGAGGTGGCAAACGAAGAAAATGAATACATGAATAAAATAACACAGCAAACATTTAATGAAATATATTTAAAGTCAGACAAGACTAACGTTTGCTCGTCAAAAAACAATAAAAATTCGAATACTGTGGGGGTAGATTCCAACAACAATAAGCATTTGGGGGGAATTACTGGAGCTAACCAAATTATTTTAGACTTAAAAAAATTCAACAACCTAGAATTGGTAATAAAAAGAAGAATTATACTATATACTATTAATAAATTACTATCATCTACAGTAGGTATAGAAAAAGTTAATATAGATGATATTATAAAACTTTGTAATAATAATATAGGAAATAAATACTTAATGCCTATTAAAAATCTTAAAATTTTAGTAAAAAAAGGAAAAATTTTTTTTATAGCTTAACACTAACCTTCCGTAAGCAAAACGTTGACACATAAGGGATTGAAAGAAAAAACTTTATAAAAAAGTATTGTAATTGAACAATCTATATGTTATATTTCATACATACGAGAGGAGATTTGAAATGAAAAAAAGTTTAAAAACATTATCAATGTGGTTAATTTTAGGAATAATATTTATAGTATTAATATCATCAATAATGGATAATTCACAAAACAAAATGAAATATTCAGAGTTAATGATTGCAATTGAAAGTGGTAAAGTAAATAATATAGAGCTTGCCTCTGATGGAACGAAAGCATATGTTACTTTAAAAGATGATCCAAGGATGGAAAAAGAGGTTAATATACCAAGTGTAGATAGTTTCATGGATAAAATAAGTAATTATTTAGTAGAAAATAGTTTTACATTAGAAGAAAAATCACAATCAACAATAATTACAATATTAAGTTTATTGTCACCATTTGGAATAATAATAATTTTCTTCATATTCTGGTTCTTAATAATGGGAAGTAATCAAGGTGGAGCTGGAAATAAAACAATGTCATTTGGAAAAAGTAGAGCAAGAATGATGGGTGTATCAGATAAAACTAAAATTACTTTTGAAGATGTAGCAGGTGTAGATGAAGAAAAAGAAGAATTACAAGAAATAGTAGAATTTTTAAAGTCACCTAAAAAATTTACAGACATGGGAGCAAGAATACCAAAGGGTGTATTATTAGTTGGTCAGCCAGGTACAGGAAAAACTTTACTTGCAAAAGCTGTAGCTGGTGAAGCAGGAGTTCCATTTTTTATAATTAGTGGTTCAGATTTTGTTGAAATGTTTGTTGGTGTTGGTGCATCAAGAGTAAGAGATTTATTTGAACAAGCAAAAAGAAATGCACCTTGTATAATATTTATAGATGAAATAGATGCAGTTGGACGCCAAAGAGGTGCAGGACTTGGTGGTGGACATGATGAAAGAGAACAAACATTAAACCAATTATTAGTTGAAATGGATGGATTTGGTACAAACGAAGGAGTTATAGTACTTGCAGCAACAAACAGACCGGATGTACTAGATAAAGCATTGCTTCGTCCAGGTAGATTTGATAGACAAATTGTTGTATCAGCACCTGATGTAAGAGCAAGAGAACAAATATTAGAAGTTCATAGTAGAAAGAAAAGATTATCAGATGATGTAGATTTAAAAACAATAGCAAAGAATACAGCAGGATTTGCGGGTGCAGATTTAGAGAATGTATTAAATGAAGCAGCTCTTCTTGCTGCAAGAAGAAATAAAAACGAGATAGGAATGTCAGAAATTGAAGATGCTATGATAAAAGTAACAATGGGACCAGAAAAGAAGAGTAGAGTAAGAAGTGAAAAAGAGAATAAATTAGTTGCATTCCATGAAGCAGGTCATGCTGTGGTAAGTAGATTTTTACCAACACAAGATAATGTTCATCAAATATCAATTGTGCCACGTGGTATGGCTGGAGGATATACAATGTACAAACCAGATGAAGACAAAAACTTTATGTCTAAATCAGAGATGGAAGAAAATATTGTATCTTTATTAGGTGGTAGAGTTGCCGAAAGTTTAGCATTAGATGATATATCAACAGGTGCAAGTAATGATATAGAAAGAGCAACAAAAATTGCTAGAGAAATGGTAACAAAATATGGAATGAGTGAAAGAGTAGGAACAATTACATTTGGCTCAGATCAGCAAGAAGTATTTTTAGGAAGAGATTTTACTCAAACTAAAAACTTTAGTGAAGAAACAGCAAATTTAATAGATGAAGAAGTAAAAAGAATCATAGACAAAGCATATAATACAGCTAGAGAAATATTAAGTAATAATATGGATAAATTAACTGCGGTAGCACAGAGATTATTAGAAAAAGAAAAAATTGATGGAGACGAATTTGAAGCAATATTTAACTAATATTTAAAAAATGAAACATATAAAAAATCACTAAATTATTTAGTGATTTTTTTTGCTATAAAATCTTTTAACACATTTATAAGCTGTATTTTTTCTACAGATTGTACCTTACAAGCTAAACTTTCAGGGGTTTCATTTTCATCTAATTTTACTATGGTTTGAGATATTATATTTCCTTCATCATATTTATCATTTACAAAGTGGACTGTAGGACCACTGATTTTTTCTTTTGCTTCAACAACTGCTTTATGCACGTTCATGCCATACATACCTTTTCCTCCAAATTTAGGAAGAAGAGATGGATGTGTATTAATAATAGTATATTTATCTATTAATCTTTTACCTATCATTTTTAGGTATCCAACCAAAACAATTAAATCTATATCATAATTTTTAAGAACACTTTCTAATTCTATATCGACATCATCTAGTGTTTTATTTTTTATTATATAGATTGGAATATTACTTTCTTCTGCTCTTTTTAGCGCATAAGCATTTTGGTTATCAGATACAACTAAATTTATTTTTGCATCTAATATTCCATTGTTTATATTATCAATAACACTTTGAAGAGTAGTTCCATTTCCGTGATGCAAATAAAACTAAATTATACATATAAAAAACCTCCAATTAAATTATGAAAAGATTATAACATTACAAGTAAATTTTTTCAACAAATGGAAACTCCTTAACATACAAGAAAATAATGTCAATTTACAAAAAAGACTGTACTTTTTTGTAAATAACACTTATAATAAAGGTGTGTGTTAAATAATAATATGGTAGGATGGAGGAGCATTTAATGTTTGATAAAATAAAAGAAGAATGTGGAGTTTTTGGAGTATATTCAAAACAACAAGAGAAATTAGCATATATTACATGCGTAGGGTTATCAGGACTTCAACATAGAGGTGAAGAAAGTTGTCGGAATTGCGATAAATACAGATGGGGCGATTTCATATCATAAAGATCAAGGTTTAGTGTCAGAAGTTTTTACAAATGAAATTTTAGATAATTTACCAGAAGGAAATATGTCAATAGGGCATGTAAGATATTCTACTACAGGAGCAGCAAAAAAAGAAAATGCTCAGCCAATAGTAATAAAACATAAAAAAGGAAATTTAGCTGTAGCACACAATGGGAATATTACAAATGCTATAGATTTAAAACAAGAATTAGAAGATAATGGGGCGATTTTTACTACTACGAATGATACGGAAGTTATATGTCATATAATAGTAAGAGAAAGATTAAAAGCAAAATCAATAGAAGAAGCAATTGCAAATACTATGAAAGTATTAAAAGGTGCGTATTCATTGGTAATAATGTCTCCTCAGAAATTAATAGCTTGTCGTGATCCTCAAGGATTTAGACCATTATGTATGGGAAAACTAGGCGATGATATTATATTTGCATCTGAAAGTTGTGCATTAGATATATGTGGTGCAGAGTTTATAAGAGATGTAAGACCTGGAGAGATAATTGTTGTAAAAGACGGTAAGATAGAATCAATAGATTATGATAGTAAAGAAAAAAAAGGTATGTGTGTGTTTGAATATATATACTTTGCAAGACCAGATTCAGTATTAGAAGGTATGTCTGTACATGAATTTAGAGAAAAGGCAGGAAGATTTTTAGCAAAACAAAATCCAGTAGATGCAGATATAGTAGCTGCAGTGCCGGATTCTGGAGTAGATGCAGCGCTAGGATATTCTAAGGAATCAAAAATACCATATGATTTAGTATTTACTAAAAGTAAATATATTGGAAGAACATTTATACAAAACACACAAAACAAAAGAAAAAAATTAGTAGCGTTAAAATTAAATCCATTAAAAAATAGCATTAAAGGCAAAAGAATAGTATTAATAGATGACTCAATAGTTAGAGGAACAACTTTAACAGGAATAGTAAAAACACTTAGAAAGGCAGGAGCAAAAGAAGTTCACTTAAGAATTGCATCACCAGCATTTATTGATATTTGTTATTTTGGTACAGATATAGATGACAAAGAAAACTTAATTGCTAATGGAAGGACAGTTGAAGAAATAAGAAGTATAGTAGGCGCAGATACTTTAGAGTACTTAAGTATAGATAATTTAAAAGAAATAGTAAAAGATTGCAATATAGAAGATTTTTGTATGGGATGTTTTACTAGTAAATATCCAATAAAAGTACCTAAGGAAATAAAAAAAGATAGATTTGAAGAAAAGATAAATGCTAAATCAAATTAGGAGGTAAAACTATGGCATGTAATTGTGGTAACAACGAAAATGAGGAAATTAAGAAAATATTAAGTAATTATATAAAAGATAAAAGCAATTTAATACAAATATTAAATGAAGTACAGGAAAAGTATGGGTATATTCCTGAATTTGCACAAAAGGAAATTTCAGAATATTTGAATATACCTATGGCTGAAATTTATGGTGTAATAACATTTTATGCAAGATTTACTTTGAAACCAAAAGGAAAATATAATATCGCAGTTTGTTTGGGAACAGCTTGTTTTGTTAAGGGCTCAGAAAAAATATTAGAGAGATTAAAGCAGAGATTAAAAATAGATGTAGGTGAAACAACAAAAGATGGAAAATTTTCTATTGAGGCTACAAGATGTATAGGAGCATGTGGTTTAGCACCAGTATTTACTGTAAATGGAGAGGTTTATGGAAAGGCTACACCAGAAATATTAGATAAAGTTATTGATGAATATATGAATAAGGAGGATTAACATGAAGACTCTAAATGAAATCAAACAAATAAGAGAAGAAAAAAGAAAAGAATTAGATTTGCGTGTTAATTTAAAAGCAAATACCAGAGAAAAACACATTTTGGTATGTCATGGTACAGGATGTACGTCTTCTAAATCACCTAAAATTATTGAAAAATTCAGAAAAATTATAGAAGAAAAAAATATTCAAAATGTAAGAGTAGTACAAACAGGATGCTTTGGTTTATGTGCAAAGGGACCAATAGTTATAATAAGACCAGAGGATACATTTTATGCAATGGTTAAACCAGAAGACTGTGAAGAAATAATTAATACACATATATTAGAAGGAAAAATAGTAGAGAGATTACTTTGTAAAGATATAGATAATTCAATAGTTCAAAGATTAGATGAATTAAATTTCTACAAAAAACAAAAAAGAATAGCATTAAAAAATTGTGGAATAATTGATCCAGAAAATATAGATGAATACATAGCTTTTGATGGATACAAAGCCCTTGAAAAAGTATTATTCGAAATGACACCAGATGAAGTAATAAATGAAGTAACAGAATCTGGACTTCGTGGTAGAGGAGGAGCAGGTTTCCCAACAGGTAAGAAGTGGTACTTTACAAAAATTGCAGAAGGTGATCAAAAATACGTAGTATGTAATGCAGACGAAGGTGACCCAGGTGCATTTATGGACAGGAGTATATTGGAAGGCGATCCACACTGCGTTATAGAAGCTATGATGATTGCAGGATATGCAATAGGTGCAAACAAAGGATATATTTATGTAAGAGCAGAATATCCAATTGCAGTACATAGATTTCAAACAGCAATAAACCAGGCAAAAGAATATGGAATATTAGGTAAAAAAATATTTGGAACAGATTTTGATTTTGACTTGGAAGTAAGACTTGGTGCAGGAGCTTTTGTTTGTGGTGAAGAAACTGCATTATTAGAGTCAATAGAAGGAAGATCTGGAAGACCAAGAATAAAACCACCATTTCCAGCAAACGTTGGATTATGGGGAAAACCTACATTAATTAACAATGTAGAAACATATGCAAATATTACAAAAATAATATTAAATGGAGCAAAATGGTATAGTTCAATAGGAACAGAAAAATCAAAAGGAACAAAAGTATTTGCACTTGGAGGAAATGTTGTAAACGTTGGATTAGTTGAAGTACCTATGGGAACAACTTTAAGAGAAATAGTATTTGATATAGGTGGAGGAATTCCAGATGGACATGAATTTAAAGCAGCACAAACAGGTGGACCTTCTGGCGGATGTATTCCAAAAGAACATCTAGATACACCAATAGACTATGAATCACTTACACAAATAGGCTCAATGATGGGTTCAGGTGGATTAATTGTAATGGATGATTCAAAATGTATGGTAAATCTTGCAAAATTCTATTTAGGATTTACAGTAGATGAATCTTGTGGAAAATGTACACCTTGTAGAATAGGAACAAAAAGAATGTTAGAAATTCTAGAAAAAATTACTGAAGGAGAAGCTACTTTAGAGGATTTAGAAAAACTAGAAAATTTAGCAAAAACTATACAAAAAGCATCTGTATGTGGACTTGGTCAAACAGCTCCAAACCCAGTACTTAGCACAATGAAATACTTTAAAGACGAATATTTAGCACATATAAATAATAAAAAGTGTCCAGCAAAAGAATGTAAAGCATTGCTTTGCCTTTCTATAAATTCAGAAAAATGTAAAAAATGTGGCTTGTGTGCTAAAAATTGCCCAGTAGGAGCAATAAAAGGCGATAGAGAGCATGGATATGAAATAGATGAAAATATTTGTATTAAATGTGGAGCTTGTCAAAAAAATTGCCATTTTAGTGCAATAAGTTAAACGTTAAAGTATATAGAATTCAATAGAAATATAATACAACCTGTAGGGGTCGCACCCTAGGGCGACCCAATAAAAAAGGAGGAAAACAAAATGTCAGACTTAGTTAAATTAAATATTGACGGAATAGATGTAGAAGTACCAAAAGGTACAACAGTATTGCAAGCCGCAAAAAAGATAAATATTGATATACCAACACTTTGCTACTTAAAAGAGATAAATGCAATAGGAGACTGTAGAATTTGCATTGTAGAAATAGAAGGAAGAAGAGGGTTTGTTGCGTCTTGTATACAACAAGTAGAAGAAGGAATGAAAGTTCACACAAATACAAAAAATGTTATAGAAGCAAGAAAAATTATACTAGATTTAATATTGTCAAATCATAATAGAGATTGTTTGACATGCGTAAGAAATGGAAATTGCGAATTACAAACACTTGCAATGAAATTTAATGTAAAAGGTATTGAATATGAGGGAGCAAAAACAGAACATAAAATAGATGATTTATCACCATCAATAGTTAGAGATTTTAGTAAATGTATACTTTGTAGAAGATGTGTATCAACATGTAAAAATGTGCAAAAGATAGGAGCAATTGACTGTGCACAAAGAGGATTTGAATCTTGTGTATCAACAGTTGAAAATAAAAGCTTAAATGATGTAAACTGTACATTTTGTGGACAATGTATTACAGCATGTCCAGTTGGAGCACTTCATGAAAAAGACAGCACAGATGTCGTTTGGGAAAAATTAAAGGATGGAGATGCATTTGTAGTAGTACAAACAGCGCCAGCAGTAAGAGCAGCATTAGGAGAAGAATTTGGTATGAAAATTGGTACAAATGTAACAGGTAAAATGGTAACAGCACTAAAAAAATTAGGATTTGATAAAGTGTTTGATACAAATACAGGTGCTGATTTAACAATTATGGAAGAAGCAAATGAATTTGTAGAAAGATTTAGAAATGTGGGAACACTTCCAATGATTACATCTTGTAGTCCAGGTTGGGTAAAGTTTATAGAGATGAATTATCCAGAGTTATTAGATCACTTATCAACTTGCAAATCACCACATCAAATGTTTGGAAGCATATTAAAATCTTACTATGCAGAAAAAGAAAAAATAGATCCAAAGAAAATGTTTGTTGTATCAGTAATGCCATGTGTTGCTAAAAAATTTGAAAGACAAAGAGAAGAAATGAAAAATGGAGAACTAGATGATGTAGATGCAGTAATTACAACACGTGAACTTGCAAGAATGATAAAACAAGCAAATATAGAATTTACACAGTTGGAAGATAGTAGTTTTGATAACCCAATGGGAGAAGCAACAGGTGCAGGAGCGATATTTGGAACGACAGGTGGAGTAATGGAAGCTGCTCTTCGTACAGCTTATGAAACAATTACAGGGAAAGAACTTAAAGAAATAGACTTTGAATCTGTAAGAGGTAAAAAAGGAATTAAAAAAGCAAATATTAAAATTGGTGATGCAGATGTAAAAGTAGCTGTAGCACATGGACTTTCAAATGCAAGAAAAATTATGGACGAAATAAAGGAAGGAAAAGCAGATTACCAATTTGTAGAAATAATGGCATGTCCAGGTGGATGTATAATGGGTGGTGGCCAGCCAATAAGATCATCTAAAGAAAGAAGCGAGTATGATATAAGAAAATTAAGAGCAGATTGTTTATATGACATAGATGAAAAAAGCACAATAAGAAAATCACATGAAAGTCCAGTTATGAAAAAACTATATAAAGAATATTTAGAAAAACCAGGAAGTCATAAAGCACATGAATTATTACACACAACATATCATAAAAGAGAAAAATATAATTTTTAACATTTTATAAAAAGTCAAAAAAACTGTCAAAAAAACAATTGACAGTTTTTTAATATATAAATTAAAATAACAACTTAATTTTATTTCCTTCTTTGCTAATAATTTTTTCATCAATTAAATTTCTAATTTCACGCATCATTGCACTTCTATCAACACTTAAATAGTCAGCAAGGCTTGTTAAAGAAAATGGAAGAGTAATGGTTTTGCTAAAAGCTTTACTAGATAAAATATTAAAATAACTAAGTAACTTTTCTCTTATACTTCTTTTTGATAAAATTTCTATTCTAGTATTTTGAATAATAGCATTATTTAAAACTAGTTCTAATATACTAGAAATCAATGTAGCATGAAATCCACAGTTTTGCTTACATTTTATGCGAATATCATCATATAAAAAAAGGAGTACTTCACAATCTTTTGTGGCCATAACAAATAGTTCATTATTTGTATTTACATTATGAAAGACCTCACCAAAAATATCATTTTGATTAAATTTTTCTATTATATCTTGATTACCCTTTAAATCATATCTAATTAAATCTGCTTTTCCTGAAAGTAAAATACAAATTTGTTTTCTTTTTTCCATATAAGTAGTAATAACACTGCCAGCAGGAAAAGTTTTTCTTTGTACTTTTGCACAATTATTTGCTATATTATTTGCTAAAACTGAAACATCCATACCATTCTCCTAGATAATTTGTTGCTTGAACGATAGAATTTGAATTTATTATATAACCAATTCGCCCAAATGCAGTGAGTGACATTTATTTTGTACTCACTGTGAAGAATTATCTCGTCAAAATACTTTTTTGTAATTATAATATAACAAACTAAAAAAATCAAATATAAATAATTGTAATAAAAATGTAATAATCTTTAGTTTCCTTACAATATTGGGTAGTTGAAGGACTACAAAAATATTTTTTTGATTATTGTTGCAATTGCAACAGACTTTATCAGATGTTAATATATAATTAATTTATAACAAAAGATAAATGTTATAGATTTTAGATGATAATTATTAGTCATCTAAATAACTTAAAGGAGGGATACAAAGATGAAAGTAATTAAAAGGGATGGAAAAGCAGTAGATTATAACAGAGAAAAAATAGAAATTGCAATAGAAAAAGCTAATAATGAAGTAAAATCTAAAGAAAGAGTATCAAAATCTGATATAAAAGAAATAACAAAATATATAGAAGAACTTGATAAAAAAAGAATATTAGTAGAAGATATACAGGATATTATAGAACAACAATTGATGGACAGAAAAAAATTTGAACTTGCAAAAAAATATATGATTTATCGTTATACTAGGGCATTAGTAAGAAAACAAAATACAACAGATGAATCTATTTTAGGATTAATAAAAAATCAAAACAAAGAATTATCAGAAGAAAATTCAAATAAAAATGCAGTTTTAGCATCAACACAAAGAGATTACATAGCAGGAGAAGTTTCAAAAGATTTAACAAAAAGAATATTATTACCAGAAAAAATTACAAAAGCACATGAAGAAGGAATACTTCATTTTCATGATATGGATTATTTTTTACAACCAATATTTAACTGTTGCTTGATAAATATAGGAGATATGTTAGATAATGGAACAGTTATGAATGGTAAATTAATAGAGTCACCAAAAAGTTTTCAAGTTGCATGTACAATCATGACACAAATAATTGCTTCGGTTGCATCAAACCAATATGGTGGACAATCTGTTGATGTAAGTCACCTAGGTAAATATATTAGAAAAAGTTATGAGAAATTTAAAAATCAAATAGAAAAAGAATTTAAAAATGAATTAAGTTCGGAAATGATAGAAAGACTTGTACAGCAAAGACTAAAAAAAGAAGTGTCAGCAGGTGTTCAAACAATTCAATATCAAATTAATACATTAATGACAACAAATGGACAATCACCTTTTGTAACTTTATTTTTAAATTTAAAAAAGGATGACCCATATATAAAAGAAAATGCAATGTTAATAGAAGAAATACTTAAACAAAGATATGAAGGAATAAAAAACGAGAAAGGTGTATATATAACACCAGCATTTCCAAAATTGATATATGTATTGGATGAACATAATTGCTTAAAGGGTGGAGAATATGATTATTTAACAAAACTTGCAGTAAAATGTTCATCAAAAAGACTATATCCAGATTACATTTCAGCTAAAAAGATGCGTGAAAATTATGAAGGAAATGTATTTAGCCCAATGGGATGTAGAAGCTTTTTATCTCCTTGGAAAGATGAAAATGGTAACTATAAATTTGAAGGAAGATTTAATCAAGGTGTTGTTAGCATTAATTTACCTCAAATTGGAATTGTTGCAGATGGAGATGAAGAAAAATTTTGGGAGCTATTAGACGAAAGATTAGAATTGTGTTATGAAGCCTTAATGTGCAGACATTATGCTTTACTTGGGACACTAAGTAATACCAGTCCTATACATTGGAGGTACGGAGCAATAGCTCGTATGGAACCAGGTGAAAAAATAGATAAATTATTAAAAGGTGGATATTCAACAATTTCGTTAGGATATATTGGACTTTATGAAGTAACAAAATTGGTAAAAGGTGTATCACATACAGAACCTGAAGGACATGATTTTGCAATTAAAGTAATGAAACATTTAAGAGCTACGACAGACAGGTGGAAAAAAGAAACTGGAATAGGATTTGGATTATACGGAACACCGGCAGAAAGTTTATGCTATCGTTTTGCAAAAATTGATAAAGAAAGATTTGGAGAAATAAAGGATATTACAGATAAAGGATATTATACAAATTCATATCATGTAGATGTAAGAGAAAATATTGATGCATTTGAAAAACTATCATTTGAAAGTGAATTTCAACAATTATCATCAGGTGGAGCTATTTCGTATATCGAAATTCCAAATATGAGACATAACTTAAAAGCATTAGAAGATGTAGTTAAATTTATTTATGATAATATACAATATGCAGAATTCAATACAAAATCTGATTATTGTCATGTTTGTGGATTTGATGGTGAAATACTTATAAATGATGATTTGGAATGGGAATGTCCTAATTGTGGAAATAAAGATAAGAATAAGATGAATGTAACAAGACGTACTTGTGGTTATTTAGGAGAAAATTTTTGGAACGAAGGAAAAACGAAAGAAATAAAATCAAGGGTATTACATTTGTGATTGTAAGTTAGAAATTTATAAATAAAAATCTAATTTCCAGAATGGAGGCTAGAGGAGATGAAATATGCAAAGATAAAAAAATGTGATGTTGCAAATGGACCAGGAGTAAGAGTTTCGCTATTTGTAAGTGGATGTAATCATCATTGCAAAAATTGTTTTAATAAAGAAGCATGGGACTTTAATTATGGTAATGACTTTACAAATAAAGAACAGGATGAAATACTAGAAAATCTAAAACCAGATTATATTACGGGATTAAGCCTTTTAGGAGGAGAGCCTTTTGAAAAAACTAATCAGGAGGGATTGGTTCCATTAATAAAAAAAGTAAAGGAAACATATCCAGATAAGAAAATTTGGTGTTATACAGGTTTTACATTTGATAAACAGATTTTAGGAGAAATGATAAAAAAAGAAAATAGACAAACAACAAGAGAGATGATAGAAAATATAGATTATATAGTAGATGGAAAATTTGTGGAAGAATTAAAAGATCCAAGCCTTAGATTCAGAGGGTCAAGCAATCAAAGGATAATAGATGTAAAGAAAACCTTAGAGCAAAATGAAATTATAATCTGGGATGGATTAGAAGAGAACATAGAATAAACACATTCTTATTATAATATTCTCAATTACTAATAATTATAAACTTAATTTACGCATTTATTAATTTTATTTTAATATAATTAATTATGATAAAAGTTTATAATTTAAAATCGATTTTAAAAATATCTTTAGTAATAATGTTGATTATTTTGACATTAGTTCTGATAAAAAAATATATCCCACAAAAAGTAATACAAACATCTAAAGACTATGTTAATCCATATAATATTTTAGTTGATGTAGAGGATTCAAAATTATTTTTATTTGAGGATAACAAATTAGTAAAAACATATAAATGTTCAGGTGGAAAGTGGTCAACACCATCACCTATAGGAACGTGGAAAGTAATTACAAAGGCAAAGTGGGGAGAAGGATTTCGGACGGAAGCTGGATGGGACTTAATGTTCCTTGGGGACAATTTGGAATACATGGCACATTAGATACTTATTCAGTAGGATGGGCAAGTTCACATGGCTGTATAAGGATGAATAATGATGAGGTTGCGGAACTTTATAAAATAATACCAATAGGAACTAAAGTAACAATAGTTGATGGAACATATGGAGCATTTGGAAAAGGACTTAGGGATTTAAAATCTGGAATGTATGGATCAGATGTGATGGAAATACAAAAAAGATTAAAATCGTTAGGATTTTTTAATGGAAATCCTAATGGAAAATTTGGAGGCGAAACAGAGAAAGCAGTTCAGGAATATTGTAAATCAAATGGATTATATGTAACAAAGACAATAAGTATAGAACTACAAAAACATATGGGATTTGAATTAATAGATTAAAGTTATGTTTATTAATACTTACTAAAAAATGGGTAAATGCTTTTTTTAAAAATAAACTGTGATATTATAAAACTACAAATGATAAATGGGTGAAAAACATGGGTGAAAAATCAAGTATTCATTATATAATGTCACATGAAAAAATAAGAAATTTAGTTTTTGAAGACTGGGAAAAAATAAATCTATTAATAAATCAAGGTCCAGATATTATAAAACAGTATTTTTGTAAGCTTTGGGAAGATACAAGACAAGAATTAGAATATGTAGATGATATTGATATAATAGACATAGATAAACAAATAAAACCAGATGATTTTAAAATATCATATTCTGTTTTGGATAATGGAATGTATTTATTTAATTTTATTATGCCTACGCCAGTAATTGATTATGGACAAGCAATATGCTTAACTTTGGTAATAACAAAAAAAATACCAAGACTTTTTACACTAGAGTTAGGAAGGAAGGTAAATGTAGGGGATTGCTATTTTATTGGTGAATGGGAAATTGATTTTGAAAACAATAATTATGTGCATAAAAACTATGGAACAATAGATGAACCGGTTATTGGAAAATTTGTTGGAAAAATAAATGAAATATTAAATTCAGAACATTAATTAGTTGGATTAAATAATTGCAGGTATTATAAGTGTGTAATCAAATTTAGCATAAGAAACAGGTAGATGATAAGGAACTTTCTTCGAGCAGATTAGAAAATAGATTTATTTCTTAAAATTAGTATTTATAGAATATACTACTTAATTTAAAAAATTAAAGAAATAATTAAAAAAATGTTGACAAGCCATATTTCCGTATGATATTATAGTAAAGCACATATTTTGCAAATATAATATGTAACTCTTATTGTATAAACAATAAGATACCTAAGAATCCATCAATAATCTTTGATTGTGATGATAACTAAGGGTTTTATAATATTAAGGGTGGTCAAAATAAAAAAAATAGTAATATAAAATATTATAATTAAATAAAGGTGTAGGGATGCAAGTGTTTAAGGCATCTAAAATAGTAAAAATCAAATTACTTTTCCTACGCTTTTTTGAGTTGTTTTAAAAATTAAATAAGGAGGAATTAAATACTAATAAGGTTATACAAAATCAAAATTAATATAGGGCAGTAAGGTTTTGAGGAGTATAATACATTAATATTTAAGAGGGACCTTATTTAATTAGAGATTAGAATTTAGAGATTAGAGGTTAGAAAACTTTAATTTCATTTCTAAAATATATATCTGCTCAAAAAATGAAGAGATTAAAATTAGGTATAAAAAATATCTAACTTCTATTATCTAATATCTAATCTCTAGATGGGAGTTGATTTATTTGTTAAAAGACTTAAATTATGAAAAGACAACAAGAAAAACATTTGCAAGAATTGGTGATTTCATAGAAATACCAAATTTAATTCAGGTGCAAAAAGATTCTTATGATTGGTTTGTAAGAGAGGGACTTGGAGAAGTACTAAAAGATATCTCGCCAATTATTGATTATTCTGGTAATTTAGTTCTTGAATTTTTCGATTATTACATGGAAGAAAAAACTAAATATTCTTTAGAAGAAGCTAAAGAAAGAGACGCAACTTACTCTACAAGATTACATGTAAAAGTAAGGCTTATTAATCGTGAAACTGGAGAAATTAAAGAACAAGAAATCTATCTAGGTGATTTCCCACTAATGACAGATAGTGGTACATTTATAATTAATGGAGCAGAAAGGGTTGTAGTAAGCCAGTTAGTGCGTTCACCAGGATGTTACTATGAGTCAGATTATGATAAGACAGGAAAAAAATTATATAAATCTACGGTTATGCCAATAAGAGGAGCATGGATTGAATACGAAACAGATGCTAATGACATTTTTTATGTAAGAATTGATAGAACAAGAAAATTACCTGTAACAGTTCTTTTAAGAGCAATAGGACTTGTTTCAGATGAGCAAATTATAGATGTGTTTGGAGAAGATGAAAAGATTTTAGCAACAATAGCAAAAGATACAGTTAAAACAAGTGAAGAGGCAATTGTTGAAATATATAAAAAATTAAGACCTGGAGAACTTCCAACAGTAGATGCAGCAAGAAATTTATTTAATAACTTATTCTTTGATCCAAGAAGATACGATTTAGCAAAAGTAGGAAGATATAAATTTAATAAAAAATTAAATTTAGCATCAAGAATAGCAGGTCAAGTTTCATATAACGATATATTAAATAGTGAGACAGGAGAAATATTAGTAGAAAAAGACACAGTTATATCTAAAGAAATAGCAAAACAGATACAAGACTCAGGAATAAACATTGTTGATGTAAAAGTAGATGACAGAAAAGTAAGAGTAATAGGAAATGGAACAGTAGATATAAACGCATATATTGATACTGCAAAATTAGGAATAAACATTAAAGAATTAGTAAATTATGAAATATTAAAAAATATATTAGAGAATACAGATAAAAAAGATTTAAAGAAAGTAATTGAAGAAAGAGAAGAAGAATTAGTTCCAAAACATATTGTTACAGAAGATATGATATCATCTGTAAACTATTTACTAAATTTACAATATGGTTTAGGAAAAATTGATGATATAGATCATTTAGGAAATAGACGTATAAGATGTGTTGGAGAATTACTACAAAATCAATTTAGAATTGGTCTTACAAGACTTGAAAGAGTTGTTCGTGAAAGAATGACAATACAAGACTTAGATGTTGTAACACCACAAACTTTAATAAACACAAAACCAATAACATCATCAATAAGAGAGTTCTTTGGTAGTTCACAATTATCACAATTTATGGATCAAACAAACCCATTATCAGAATTAACACATAAAAGAAGAATTTCAGCTTTAGGACCTGGAGGACTTTCAAGAGAAAGAGCAGGATTCGAAGTTCGTGATGTTCACTATACACATTATGGACGACTTTGCCCAATAGAATCTCCAGAAGGACCAAATATTGGATTAATATCTGCACTTTCAACATTTGCAGTAATTAATGAATATGGATTTGTAGAGACACCATATAGAAAAATAGATCCAAAAACACATAAAATAACAGATGAAGTTAAATATATGACAGCAGATGAAGAAGATGAATACATTATTGCACAAGCAACAGAGCCTATGACAAAAGAAGGTAAATTCAAAAATAAACTTATAAGAGTAAGATACCTAGATGAAATTAAAGAAGTAGAAGCAGACAAAGTTGACTATGTTGATGTATCACCAAAACAGCTAGTATCTGTAGGTGCAGCTATGATACCATTCTTAGAGCATGATGATGCAAACCGTGCATTAATGGGTGCTAATATGCAACGTCAAGCAGTTCCACTTATGATTACTGATTCACCAATTGTTGGAACAGGTATAGAATACAGAGCAGCAAAAGATTCTGGAATTACTGTACTTGCAAAAAACGATGGTGTAGTTGAAAGAGTTACTGGTGACGAAATTATAATAAAAACAAAATCTGGTGAAAAAGATACATATAAATTACGTAAGTTCAAAAGAACAAATGGTGGTACATGTATAAATCAACATCCAATAGTTGTAAAGGGAGAAAAAGTAAAAGCAAATGATGTAATAGCAGATGGACCTTCTACACAAAATGGTGAGATGGCACTTGGTAAAAACGTACTTATAGCATTTACAACATGGGAAGGATATAATTACGAGGATGCTATATTGCTTAGTGAAAGATTAGTAAAAGAAGATGTTTATACTTCTATACATATAGAAGAATATGATTGTGAATGTAGAGATACAAAACTTGGAGCAGAAGAAATAACAAGAGATATTCCAAATGTAGGAGAAGAAAACTTAAAAGATTTAGACGAAAATGGAATTATAAGAATTGGTGCAGAAGTAAGACCTGGTGATATATTAGTAGGAAAGGTAACTCCAAAAGGAGAAACAGAATTATCAGCAGAAGAAAGATTACTTCGTGCAATATTCGGAGAAAAAGCTAGGGAAGTAAGGGATACATCTTTAAGAGTACCACATGGAGAAGCAGGAACAATAGTAGATGTAAAAGTTTATAACAGAGATAATTCTGATGAACTTGGACCTGGAGTTAATGAAGTAATAAGAGTATATATTGCTCAAAAGAGAAAAATATCAGTTGGAGATAAGATGGCAGGACGTCATGGTAATAAAGGTGTTATTTCAAGAATTTTACCAGTTGAAGATATGCCATTTATGCCAGACGGAACACCAGTTGATGTTGTTCTAAATCCACTTGGTGTACCTTCACGTATGAACCTTGGTCAAGTTTTAGAGGTGCATTTAGGAGCAGCTGCAAGATTATTAGGAATGAAAGTTGCAACACCTGTATTTGATGGAGCAACAGAAGAAGATATAATTGAATTATTAAAAGAGTCAGGATTATCAGAAGATGGTAAAACAATACTTTATGATGGAAGAACTGGTGAGCCTTTCGATAAACCAATTACAGTTGGTGTAATGTACATGTTAAAACTTCACCACTTAGTAGACGACAAAATACATGCTCGTTCAACTGGACCATATTCATTAGTAACACAACAACCTTTAGGAGGTAAAGCACAATTTGGTGGACAAAGATTTGGAGAAATGGAAGTTTGGGCACTAGAAGCATATGGTGCAGCATATACACTTCAAGAGATTTTAACAATAAAATCTGATGATGTTGTTGGAAGAGTTAAAACTTATGAAGCAATTGTTAAAGGCGAAAATGTTCCAGAGCCAGGAGTTCCAGAAAGCTTTAAAGTATTAGTAAAAGAATTGCAAAGTTTAGGACTTGATGTTCGTTTATATTCTGAAGATGATGAAGAATTGGAATTAAAAGAAAACATCGATGAAGGAATAGAATTAAATTTAGAAGATTTAAATAAAGTTATGCCTGAAGAAGATGCTGTAGTTGATGAAGAAGAAATGAATGGAGATTTTATAGAGGAAGACTTTGACGAAGATACTATAGAAGACGAAGATATAGAAATAGAAGAAAATGAGATTTTTGATAATGAACTGGCAACAGATAATCTTATGAACGATGAAGATATAATTGATGAATAAAAAAAGGGACTGTCCTGAATTTTCCAAAGGAAAATTCTAGGGACTGTCCCCCCAATAACAATGATTGAACTAATTAAATAATTTACAATATAATAAAATTAAATCGCAAGAGGGAATTGTTCGAGCAGTGTATATTTAATTTTACAGATATTGTAAAACCCAATTGTAAAGAAGGGACTGATCTGAATTTTCAAAAGGAAAATTCTAGGGTCTGTCCCCAAAAAGCTGAATAATGAATCATGAAGAGTTAATAATACAAAATTCTTATAATTTTGAAGGGGGAAAGAGCCTTAATGGAAAATAAGGAAGTAACGGATGAATTAAAAATATTTAATAAACTAAAAGTTGGTTTAGCATCAGATGAAAAAATTAGAGAGTGGTCAAAAGGTGAAGTAAAGAAACCTGAAACCATAAATTATAGAACTCTAAAACCAGAAAAAGATGGTCTATTTTGTGAAAAGATATTTGGACCTACAAAAGACTGGGAATGTCATTGTGGTAAGTATAAAAGAGTAAGATATAAAGGGATAATATGTGATAGATGCGGAGTAGAAGTAACAAAATCAAAAGTAAGACGTGAAAGAATGGGACACATTGAACTTGCTGCACCAGTTGCACATATTTGGTATTTTAAAGGAATTCCTAGTAGAGTTGCATTAGTATTAGATATTTCACCAAGAAGTCTAGAAAAAGTTATATACTTTGCATCATACATAGTACTTGATAAAGGAACAACAGATCTTACAAAATGTCAAGTATTAACAGAAAAAGAATATAGAGAAGCAGAAGAAAAATACGGAAGAGGTTCTTTTGTAGCTAAAATGGGAGCAGAAGCAATAAGAACTCTATTACAAGAAGTCGATTTAGATAAATTATCAGCTAAACTAAAAAAAGAATTAGAAAAAGCAAGCGAACAAAAAAAGTCAAAGCTTATTAAAAGATTAGATACAGTTGAAAGCTTTAGACTATCTGGAAATAAACCAGAATGGATGGTAATGAGTGTTATACCAGTAATACCACCAGAATTAAGACCAATGGTTCAATTAGATGGTGGAAGATTTGCAACATCTGATTTAAATGACTTATATAGAAGAGTTATAAACAGAAACAACAGACTAAAGAGATTATTAGAATTAGGTGCACCAGAGATAATTGTAAGAAATGAAAAAAGAATGTTGCAAGAATCTGTAGATGCATTAATAGATAATGGTAGACGTGGAAGACCAGTAACAGGTGCTGGAAACAGACCTTTGAAATCATTATCAGATATGCTTAAAGGAAAACAAGGACGTTTCCGTCAAAATCTACTTGGAAAACGTGTTGACTATTCAGGACGTTCAGTTATAGTAGTTGGACCAGAACTTAAAATTTATCAATGTGGACTTCCAAAGGAAATGGCTATTGAGTTATTTAAACCTTTCGTAATGAGAGAATTAGTAGGAAGAGGCCTTGCACATAATATAAAAAATGCAAAAAGAATGGTAGAAAAACTTAGACCAGAAGTATGGGATATATTAGAAGAAGTAATTGCAGATCATCCAGTAATGCTAAACCGTGCACCTACACTACATAGATTAGGTATTCAAGCATTTGAGCCAGTTTTAGTAGAAGGAAGAGCAATAAAACTTCACCCATTAGTATGTACAGCATTCAATGCAGACTTCGATGGAGACCAAATGGCAGTTCACGTTCCATTATCTCCAGAAGCACAAGCAGAAGCAAGATATTTAATGTTATCTGTAAACAACCTTTTAAAACCACAAGATGGTAAACCAGTAACAGTACCAACACAAGATATGATATTAGGTAGTTACTATCTAACAATGCAAATAAATGGTGAAAAGGGAGAAGGCATGTATTTTAAAGACGTAGATGAAGCATTACTTGCTTATCAAAATGGAGATGTTGGTTTACATGCCAAAGTAAAAGTAAGATTAACTAAAGAAATAGATGGAGAAAAGAAAACAAAAACAATAACAACAACAGTTGGAAGACTTATATACAACGAAGAAATTCCTCAAGATTTAGGATTTGTAGATAGAACAGATCCTGAAAAAGAATTTGACTTAGAAATAGACTTCCCAGTTATGAAAAAGAATTTAGGAACAATTATTGCTAAATGTATAGATAAACATGGTTTAAATAGATCAGCAGAATTATTAGATTACATTAAAGCATTAGGATTTAAATATTCTACAAAAGGTGCAATAACAGTGTCAGTTCATGATGTTGCTGTACCAGAAGCTAAAAAGAAAATTTTAGCAGATAGTGAAAAACAAGTAGAAGAAATAGGAAAACAATATAGAAGAGGTTTAATTACAGAAGATGAAAGATATTCTTCAATAATCAAAGTATGGGAAAAAGCAACAAATGATGTTACAGATGCAATGAAAGATAACTTTGATGATTTAAACCCAATATATATGATGGCACAGTCTGGAGCAAGAGGTAACATGAACCAATTACGTCAAATTGCTGGTATGCGTGGACTTATGGCAAATACATCTGGTAAAGCAGTTGAAATACCAATTAAATCATGTTTCAGAGAAGGATTAGACGTTCTAGAATACTTTATTTCTTCACACGGTGCAAGAAAAGGTTTAGCAGATACAGCATTAAGAACAGCAGACTCTGGTTACTTAACAAGAAGATTAGTTGATGTATCTCAAGATATAATAGTAAGAGAACATGACTGTGGAACAACAGAAGGAATTGAAATAGAAGATATTAAAGACGGAAATCAAGTAATCGAAAAATTACATGAAAGACTAGTTGGTAGATATGCTCTAAATGACATATACAATCCAAAAACTAATGAATTAATAGTAGACAACAATACATTAATTACTCCAGAGATAGCTGATAAAATAGTAGGAGCAGGAATAGAGAAAGTAAAAGTACGTTCAGTATTAGGATGTAAGACAAAACATGGTGTATGTAGTAAGTGTTATGGTATGGGTCTTGCAACAAGAAAAGAAGTTAATATAGGAGAATCAGTTGGTATAATTGCAGCACAATCAATTGGTGAGCCTGGTACACAGCTTACAATGAGAACATTCCATACAGGTGGTGTAGCTGGAGGAGATATTACACAAGGTTTACCTAGGGTTGAAGAGTTATTTGAAGCAAGAAAACCAAAAGGATTAGCTGTCATATCTGAAATAGATGGAAAAGTAAAGATAGAAGAAGTAAAAAAGAGAAAAGAAGTGACAGTAACAAGTAAAGACAACTCAAAAACATATGTTATTAGTTTCGGATCTAAATTAAAGGTAAAAAATGGAGATGAAATAAAAGCAGGAGATCCTATTACAGAAGGATCAATTAATCCAAACGAAATATTAGCAATAAAAGGACCTGAAGGAGTATATAAATATTTAACTGCTGAAGTGCAAAAAGTATATAGAAACCAAGGTGTTGATATCAACGATAAACACATCGAAGTTATTGGAAGACAAATGCTTAAAAAGGTAAAAATAGATGACAGCGGAGACACAGGAATGTTTACAGGTTCATTGGTAGACATTAATGAGTTTAATGAGGAAAATGAAAAAATGAAAGCAGAAGGAAAAAAACCTGCAACAGGAAGAAGAGCTCTACTAGGTATAACAAAAGCATCACTTGCAACAGAAAGCTTCTTATCAGCAGCATCATTCCAAGAAACAACAAGAGTATTAACAGAAGCCGCAATAAAAGGAAAAGTAGACTCATTAATAGGATTAAAAGAAAACGTTATAATAGGAAAATTAATACCAGCAGGAACAGGAATGCAAGCATACAGAAATGTAAAAATAAACACAGAACAACAGGAAGAACAAACAGGTGAATCCGAAGAATAACACAAAAAGGAAGGGAAATACACATCCCTTCTTTTTTTCCTTTTTTGGACGGACTAGATTTGGTCTTTTTTTCAAAATTTTCTTTTTTTGGACGGACTAGATTTAGTCTTTTTTGAAAAAAAGACTAAATCTAGTCCGTCCAAAAAAAGAAAAAAATAAAAAATAAATTTTAATTGTATTGAAATAATAAAATAGTAATGCTAGAATTAATATAAATAAAAATTAGGAGTGATATTATGAAAAAATCAAATATTATTATTTTAGCGGTAGTTGCAGTGATTATTATTGCGGTTATTATAATGGCTTCAAGCTATAATGGTATTATTTCTAAATCAGAAGAAGTAGATAATAAGTTTGCGACAATTGATACTCAATTGCAAAGAAGAGCTGATTTAATACCGAATTTAGTAAATACAGTAAAGGGATATGCTAGTCAAGAACAAGAAATTATAAATTCTGTAACAGAGGCAAGAGCAAAATTAGCAGGTGCTAATAGTGTTTCTGAAAAGGCAGAAGCTGATGGAGAGTTAACAAATGCTTTAAATAGATTAATGATTGTTGTTGAAAATTATCCTGATTTAAAATCATCACAAAACTTTATACAACTTTCTGATGAATTATCAGGAACAGAAAATCGTATTGCTACTGCAAGAAGAGATTATAACGAAGCAGTAAAAGAATATAATTTAAAAATAAAAAGATTTCCAACAAATTTAATTGCTGGAATGTTTGGATATGAACAAAGAGATTATTTTGAAGCTTCTGAACAAAGTCAGGAGGTTCCAAATGTCAACTTTGAATAAAAGTAATAAATTATTAATTGGAATAATAATGCTAATATTTTTTATATTAGCATTATCTTATACATCATTTGCTGTAGTAGAACCAACAAATCAATTCTATGTAAATGATTATTCTGGAGTCTTAAGTGCTGAAACAAAGCAGTATATTATGAATATGAATGTTGAATTAAATAATAAAACAAAAGCTCAAATAGTAGTTGTTACAGTAAATAGCTTAGACGGAAAGTCTATAGAGGAATATGCAACAGAATTATTCAGAAAATTTGGAATTGGTGATAAAGAAAAAAATAATGGAGTTCTTTTGTTATGCTCTACAGGCGACAGGATGTTTAGAATAGAAGTTGGTTACGGTTTAGAAGGTGCTTTACCAGATGGAAAAACTGGTAGAATACAGGATGAGTATATTATTCCATATTTAAAGAATAATAATTATGATGAGGGAATAAAAAATGGATTTAGTGCTGTTTTAGAAGAAGTATGTAAAGAATATGATATTACTTTATCAGGAGCAATAGAAGCACAGTCGGGACAAAATAATGTAGTTAATAAATTAAATTTAGTATCACCTGTTTTTTTTACTTCCATAATTTTATCTATAATTGTAAATATAGTAACAGATAAAAAAGTTAAAAAGAATAGGACTATTATAAGACTTATTTATGTTTTAATAATAACAGCAGTATCATATCTTATAGTAAGACTTACAGAATTTATTATACCATTTTTAATAATTAATACGTTTACTGTTTTAACAAGAGGCAGTTCAGGTGGATATTACGGAGGAAGCTCTTCTGGAGGAGGATTCTCTGGAGGGGGAGGCTTTTCCGGAGGAGGAGGTTCTTCTGGTGGAGGCGGAAGCTCAAGAAGTTTTTAAAATTAAATATAATAGAGATAAAATGGAGTGCTATTTTCTCCATTTTTTCTTTTTTTCTTTTTTTCTTTTTTTGGACGGACTAGATTTAGTCTTTTTTTTAAAAAAGACTAAATCTAGTCCGTCCAAAAAAA
>CANPYN010000017.1 GCA_947588635.1 uncultured Clostridia bacterium | reverse complement strand
TCAAGTTTATACATAGGTGAAATTTTTGCTAATAAAATAATCCTGTTTTTTAGTGAAATTTTCCTAAATTATTGACACTCCAAGGTTATTAGTAGACTAAAAAAATTGATAAAATACTTGACATAGGGAGTGAAGGTGTTGTATAATATCATTTGCGTGTAGATTTGCGATGAAGCGAAATGTGGCTACATTCCTACGGAAATAGGAAATGGAGGGAACTTTCGCAGAGTATGTCTTGGCTTAAGACCTAGGCGGATAAGTTTAAATAAGCACACTTGTCCTAAGTCATAACTATAATAAAAAATGTTGTTACTTAGGCTTAAAAAATGGTTAAAAAAGAAACACCAGGGTGCGTTAAGAACTTTCCTAAGGCATAGGTACATTTTAGTGAGATAAAGTTCAGTTAAAATAGTAAATGTACCGCAACAAATTATAAGGAGGGAATTTAACAATGGCAAAAACAGAAAATGAAATGACAGAAAAAGTAGAAAAGAAAACTACAACAGCAAGAAAAACTACAACAAAAAAAGCTACAGCAAAAACTGAGGTAAAATCAGTAAAAAAAGAAAAAACTGAGAAAGTTACTAAAAAAACTGTTCAAAGTGAAAAAATAAGAATAAGACTTAAAGCTTATGATAATGTTGTTTTAGATCAGTCTGCTGAAAAAATAGTAGATACTGCTAAAAGAACAGGAGCAAAAGTTTCAGGACCTATTCCACTTCCAACAAAAAAAGAAATAGTAACAATCTTACGTTCTCCACACAAACATAAAGATTCAAGAGAACAATTTGAAATGAGAACTCATAAAAGAGTTATAGATATTCTATATCCAACACAAACAACAATAGATAGTCTAATGAAATTAGATTTGCCAGCAGGTGTAGATGTAGAAATGAAGTTATAATTTAAAGGTTAGAGGTTAGAGGTTACAAGCATAAAAACTTATAACATAGATTGCCTTAAGACCAAGCTAATGTGTGAAAGTAGAAAACGACAAAAGGTGAGCAGTACAAAAAATAGAAAATCTTGCGAAGTAATGCGAAGGCTTTCGGCGTTTTTGGAATTAGCCAATAGTAGTTAAGGAGGAAAAAAGATGAAAAAAGCAATATTAGGAAAAAAGATTGGAATGACACAAATATTTGATGAAAAAGGAAAAGTTATTCCAGTTACAGCAATTGAAGCAGGACCATGTACAGTAGTACAAATAAAAACAAAAGATGTAGATGGATATGAAGCTGTAAAATTAGGTTTTGGAGATGTAAAAGAAAACAAATTAACAAAACCTAAAATGGGAGAATTCAAAAAGGTAAAAGTAACACCTAAAAAACACTTAAGAGAATTTAGATTAGAAGAAATTTCTTATAATGTAGGTGATGAAATAAAAGCTGATATATTTACAGCAGGTGAAAGCGTAGATATAACAGGAACAAGTAAAGGAAAAGGATTCCAAGGTGTTATAAAACGTCATGGACAATCAAGAGGTCCTATGGGACATGGATCAATGTATCATAGAAGACCAGGATCAATGGGATCTACTTCAACACCAGGTAGAGTATTTAAAGGTAAAAGACTTCCAGGACATATGGGTGTAGAAACAGTCACAATACAAAATTTAGAGGTTGTAAGAGTAGATTTAGATAAAAATGTAATTTTAGTAAAAGGTAGTGTTCCAGGAAATAAAGGAGCAATATTAAAAATAAGAGATTCTGTAAAATCTAAAAATTAAGATTATAGCTATTTTTTAAAGAGATTAATAGTTTAAATGAAAAAAATATGAGAGGAGATAAATAAAATGCCTAAGATAGATGTATACAATATAGAAGGTAAAAAAGTTAGCAATATAGAACTTAAAGACGAAATATTTGGAATTAAGCCAAATGAAAAAGTAGTACATAGTGTATTAGTTAATTATATGGCTAATCAAAGACAAGGTACAGCTAACACAAAAACAAGAGCAGAAGTTTCTGGTGGAGGAAGAAAACCATGGAAACAAAAAGGAACAGGTAGAGCAAGACAGGGAAGTATAAGAGCACCACAATGGTTTAAAGGTGGTATTGCTTTAGGACCAAAACCAAGAGATTATAGTTATACTGTTAATAAGAAAGAAAAAAGATTAGCTATAAAATCTGTATTAAGCTCTAAAGTATTAGAAAATAATTTAGTTGTTGTTGACAGTTTAACATTTAATGAAATAAAAACAAAAAATATGGTAAAAGCATTAGATGCATTAAAAGTAGAAGGAAAAGCATTAATAGTTTTACCAGCAAAAAATGAAAATGTACAAAAATCAGCAAGAAATATCGAAGGAGTAAAAACAAGTTTAGTAAATACAATAAATGTTTATGATTTATTGAAATATAATAAATTAGTTCTTACAGTAGATAGCGTTAAAAGCTTAGAGGAGGTGTATGCTTAAGTGTTACCAGAAGAAGTAATAATAAAACCTATAATTACAGAAAAATCAAGTAGTAGTATAGCAGAAGGAAAGTATACATTTAAAGTAGCAAAAAAAGCTACAAAAGTTCAAATAGCAAATGCTGTTGAAAATTTATTTAATGTTAAGGTATTAAATGTAAATACAATAACAGTTAAAGGAAAAGAAAAAAGAGTAGGAGCAAATACTGGTAGAAGACCAGATTGGAAGAAAGCAATTGTTAAAATTGATACAAATCCATCAGAAAGCACATATCTAGCAAAAGGTGGAAAAGAAGTAAAAGTTGATAAGAAGTATAAAGATTCTATTGACGAATTCATGGGTGCTTAAGTGCTTCGCAAATTAATAACGAATATTGAATGAAAGATTTTGTTATTCATAACAAAATCTAACAAAAATTATTTATTATTAACTATTAATTATTAACTATTAATTATTAACTAAAATAAAAATTATCCAGAATAAACTGGGATAACAAATAAATAACTGACATACGGATCAGGAAAAATATCCGTAAATATTAAAGAAAGTAAGAGAATTCAGCAAAAACGAGTAATGCTAGGCAAAATTTTACGAAAAAAGCGGAGTGTACAGAGGTACATAAGCATTTTTAAGTAAAATTTTAACGACGCAGGACGAAGATTTTCATGAATTCGAGAAAGGAAAGAGTAAAATGGGAATTAAACATTTTAAACCATACACCCCATCAAGAAGAAACATGACTGTTTCAGATTTTGATGAAATAACGAAAAAAACACCAGAAAAATCATTACTTGCTAAAAAGAAGAAAAATGCAGGTAGAAATTCTTATGGTAGAATAACAGTTAGACATCAAGGTGGTGGAAATAGACAAAAATATAGAATAATAGATTTTAAACGTAAAAAAGATGATATGCCAGCTACAGTTATTGGAATTGAATATGATCCAAACCGTACAAGTAATATAGCATTAATAAAATATGAAGATGGAACATTAAGTTATATTTTAGCACCAGTAGGACTAAAAGATGGTGATAAAGTAGTGTCAGGTTCAAATTCTGACATTAGAGTAGGAAATTGCCTACCAATAGAAAATATACCAGTTGGTACTATGATACACAATATTGAATTAAATCCAGGTCAAGGTGGAAAATTAGTAAGAACTGCAGGAGGAGAAGCACAGCTTATGGCTAAAGAAGGAGCTTATGCTCATATAAGACTTCCATCTGGAGAAATGAGATTAGTACTTAGCAGATGTAGAGCAACTATAGGAACAATAGGAAATACTGACCATAGTAACATAAAACTAGGTAAAGCTGGAAGAAAAAGACATATGGGAATTAGACCTACAGTTAGAGGTTCTGTAATGAACCCAGTAGATCACCCTCATGGTGGTGGAGAAGGTAGAGCACCTGTAGGACACGCAGGACCACTTACTCCTTGGGGTAAACCAGCATTAGGATATAAGACAAGAAAGAAAAATAAAAAAACAGACAAATTTATTGTTAAAAGGAGGAAATAAAAATAATGGCTAGAGATAAGAAACCTTTTGTACAACCAAAATTATTAAAAAGAGTAGAAGCAATGAATGAAACAGGAGAAAAGTCAGTTTTAAAAACTTGGTCAAGAGCATCTACTATATATCCACAAATGGTAGGACATACAATAGCAGTTCATGATGGAAGAAAACATGTTCCAATTTATATATCAGAAGAAATGATTGGACATAAATTAGGAGAATTTGCTCCAACAAGAACATTTAAGGGTCATTCAGGAGACAAGAAAACAGCAGTTAAATAAAAGAAAAAATACAAAGTCAATTATGATTTTTGAGAAGGAGGAAATAAAAATGCCAGAACAGGAAACAACTCAAACTGCAACTTTAGAAGCAAAAGCAATCTTAAGATATGCAAGAATTTCAAGTAGAAAAGTTAAGATTGTTGCAGATTTGATAAGAGGTAAAAAAGTAGATGAGGCGTTAGCAATAATAAAATTTACACCAAAAGCATCTTCTGAAATATTAGAAAAATTATTAAAATCAGCAATTGCAAATGCTGAAAATAATCATGGTATGAATAGAGGAAATCTAATTGTTAGTGAGATTTATGCAAATCAAGGTCCAACATTAAAAAGAATTAGACCAGCAGCAAAAGGATCTGCTGTAAGAATTAGAAAAAGAACATGCCATATAACAATCGTGGTAAAGGAGGAAAATTAACATGGGACAAAAAATGCATCCACATGGATTAAGAGTAGGTGTAATCAAAGATTGGAATTCAAAATGGTATGCTGACTCTAAAAACTTTAGTGATTATTTAGTAGAAGATCACAAAATCCGTGAATATGTTAAGAAAAAATTATTTGTAAGCGGAATTTCAAAGATAGAAATAGAAAGAACACCAAAATTTGTTAAAGTAAATGTTTATACTGCAAAACCAGGTCTAGTAATAGGTAAAGGTGGAAATTATGCAGAAACATTAAAAAATGAATTGGTTAAAATGATAAATAAAGATGTAAATTTAAATATAGTTGAAGTAAAAAATATAGATATAGATGCACAATTAGTAGCAGAAAATATCGCAAATCAACTAGAAAGAAGAATATCTTTTAGAAGAGCAATGAAACAATGTATGCAAAAAGCTATGAAAGCTGGAGCATTAGGAATAAAAACAGCTGTATCTGGAAGATTGGGTGGAGCTGATATGGCTAGAACAGAATTTTATAAAGAAGGTACAATTCCACTTCAAACACTTAGAGCAGATATAGATTATGGATTCTATGAAGCAGATACAACTTATGGAAAAATAGGTGTTAAAGTTTGGATTTATAAAGGAGAAATTCTTCCATCTAAAAAAGAAAATAAAGAAGGAGGGGAAGAATAATGCCAGTAATGCCAAAAAGAACAAAATATAGAAAAATGCAAAAAGGTAGAAACAGAGGTAAAGCAACAAGAGGAAATATTGTAAACGAAGGTGAATACGGGTTACAAGCATTAGAAGCAGGATTAATTACAGCAAATCAAATAGAAGCAGCCAGAATTGCTATGACACGTTATATCAAAAGAGGTGGTAAAGTTTGGATAAAAATATTCCCAAACAAACCAATAAGCAAAAAACCAGCTGAAACACGTATGGGTAAAGGTAAAGGTGCTACAGAATATTGGGTAGCTGTTGTAAAACCAGGTAGAGTATTATTTGAACTTGCAGGTGTATCAGAAGAAGTAGCAAGAGAAGCATTAAGACTTGCATCACATAAATTACCTGTAAAAACAAAATTCTTAAGTAGAGAGAAAGAGCAAGGTGGTGATGTTGATGAAGATAAATAAAATAAAAGAAATGTCTTCACCAGATTTAAAAAAGGAATTAGGCGAACTAAAATCTGAATTGTTTAAGCTAAGATTTAGTTTAGCAACAAATGGATTAGATAATCCAATGAAAATAAAAGAAGTAAAAAAAGATATAGCTAGAATAAATACAGTTTTAAGACAAAGAGAATTAGACGAACTTAAAAACTAAGGGACCTTCCTCGAACTATGAGGAATACTTGCGAGTCAGGTTTGTACCTTAAACATTAGTTATATTAAAACTATACAGTAAATAATAATGAAGAATAAATAGTACAAAAATTCTTCGAATTTTTGAAGGAGGAAAATATCAATGGAAGAAAGAAATCTTCGTAAAGTTATGATTGGTACTGTTAAATCTAACAAAATGGATAAAACAATAGTAGTATCAGTTGAGACAAGTGTAAAACATCCTATATATGGTAAAATTGTTAAAAAAACATATAATTTAAAAGCTCATGACGAAGAAAATCAATGCCAAATAGGTGACAAAGTAAAAGTAATGGAAACAAGACCTCTATCTAAAGACAAAAGATGGAGATTAGTTGAGATTGTAGAAAAAGCAGTGGTAAAATAAATGAAAAACTTCGTCTGGCGTTATTGTTCATCACATAAAAAATCCTAAATATGTTCAAGCATGCTTTCGGTTTTTTAGTTAGGACGCCTGGCCATACTTGTTTTGATTTATTTTACAAATATATAAAATACAAAAAAGGAGGAAAACTCAAATGATTCAACAACAAACAAAGTTAAAAGTGGCTGATAATACTGGTGCAAAAGAATTAATGTGTATTAGATGTTTAGGTGGATCACATAGAAAATTTGCAGGAGTTGGAGATATAATAATTGCTTCTGTAAAAAGTGCAATACCAAATGGTGTAGTAAAAAAAGGTGACGTTGTTAAAGCAGTTATAGTTAGAACAAAAAAACCAATTAGGAGACCAGATGGATCTTATGTAAGATTTGATGAGAATGCAGCAGTTATAATACGTGATGATGGGAATCCAAAAGGTACACGTATATTTGGTCCAATAGCAAGAGAATTAAGAGATAAAGAGTATATGAAGATACTTTCATTAGCTCCAGAAGTACTTTAGAGACTAATGAAAAACGGCATCTTACGTCGTTAAAATTTAAAATAAAATCCTCAACGTGCAAAAAGCACGCCTCCGGTATTTATTTTAAATTTTGCCTAGTAATCTACCATTTTTGATTAGTCTAGGTTAAAGTAAGAAAAACAATTATTAAGAAAAGGAGGATAATCCTAAATGAAGATAAAAAAAGGTGATACAGTTCAAGTTTTATCTGGAAATGATAAAGGTAAAACAGGGGAAGTTTTAGAAGTAATGCCAAAGCAACAAAAAGTAATAGTTAAAGGTGTAAATATCAGAAAGAAACATGTAAAACCAAGAAAACAAGGTGAAGAAGGCGGTATTATACCTGTAGAATGTAGTATACATAGTAGCAAAGTTAATATTATTTGCCCAAAATGTAATAAGGCAACAAGAGTAGGCATTATAAAAGATGGTAAAAATAAAATACGCGTTTGTAAAAAATGTGGTAGTAAAATTAAATAAGATAGAAAACATGAAAATTAACATTACTGATTAAAAATATGGTGATGTATCATATCCATAGTGGAAGTGTCGAAAGGGACATATGTGTCCACTTACAATTAAAAGGAAGAAAGGAGAAAACTATTCATGGAAAAATTAAGAGAACAATATGAAAAAGAAGTAGTACCTGCATTAATGAAAAAATTTGAGTACAAATCAGTTATGCAAGTTCCTAAATTAGAAAAAATAGTTATAAATATTGGATTAGGAGATGTAAAAGATAATCCAAAATCATTAGATAATGCAATATCAGATTTAACTCAAATTACAGGACAGAAACCAATTGTCACAAAAGCAAGAAAATCTATTGCAGCTTTTAAATTAAGAGAAGGTGTAAATGTTGGTTGTAAAGTTACTTTAAGATCAAAAAAAATGTATGATTTTGCATATAAACTATTTAATGTTGCTTTACCTAGAGTAAGAGATTTTAGGGGGCTTTCTAAAAATTCATTTGACGGAAAAGGTAATTATTCTTTGGGTATAAAAGAACAATTAATATTCCCTGAAATTGAATATGATAAAATAGATAAATTAAGAGGTATGGATATAATATTTGTAACAACAGCTAAGACTGATGAAGAGGCAAAAGAGTTACTTACATTGTTAGGTATGCCTTTTAGGGTATAAACAAATAAAAAATTCGTCTAGCGTTTTGACCATTGCATAAAAATCTTTGACATATTTATATACGTTTTTGGTTTTTTAGTTAGGACGCCTAGATATACTTGTTTTTGATTTGTTTATAAATTATACAATTTAAAGGAGGAAAAATAAAAATTATGGCTAAAAAAGCAATGATTATAAAACAACAAAAAGAACAAAAATACAAGACAAGAGAGTATAATAGATGTAAATTATGCGGTAGACCACATGGATATATAAGAAAATATGGAATTTGCCGTATATGCTTTAGAGAATTAGCACATAAAGGTGAGATACCTGGTGTAAAAAAAGCAAGTTGGTAAAATAGAAGTTAGAGGTTAGAAGTTAGAGGTTAGAAACCAAAGACTGTTACCTCTTGAAAAAACAAATATTTTAAGAAAGTTAGAATTAGTTTATGAATTTATTTTTCTAAATTCTAATCTCTAAGTTCTAACTTCTAGAAAAGAAAAGGAGGAAGAAATTAATATGAACACTACTGATCCAATAGCAGATATGCTAACAAGAATAAGAAATGCAGGCAGTGCTAAATTTAAAACAGTAGATATACCTGCTTCAAAAATGAAAAAATCTATAGCAGAAATATTATTTAATGAAGGATATATAAAAGCATATGAGGAAATAGAAAATGATAATCAAGGTATTATAAGAATAACTTTAAAATATACAGAAAAAGGAAAGAAAGTTATTTCTGGATTAAAAAGAATAAGTAAACCAGGATTAAGGATATATGCTGCAAAAGATGAACTTCCAAGAGTATTAAATGGTCTTGGAATAGCATTAATATCAACATCTAAAGGAATAATGACAGATAAACAAGCTAGAGCAGCAGGTATAGGTGGAGAAGTTTTAGCATATATATGGTAGTTTAGAGAATAGAGGTTAGAAGTTAGAGATTAGAAATTAGATTTCTGAATATTTACTTTTAATTTCCAGAAAAGAAAGGAGAATATAAGATGTCAAGAATAGGAAATAAACCAATTACAGTACCAGAAAATGTAGAAGTAAAATTAGATGGGCAAAAGATTACTGTAAAAGGACCTAAAGGAACATTAGAAAGAGAAGTACATAATAACATAAGTGTAAAACTAGAAAATGGAGTTATTACTGTTGAAAGACATAATGATGAAAAAGAAAATAAAAGTTTACATGGTTTAACAAGAAGCTTAATAAACAATATGATTCAAGGTGTTTCTCAAGAATATACAAAACAATTAGAAATCAATGGAGTTGGATATAGGGCTGCAAAACAAGGAAAAACATTAGTTTTAACACTTGGATATTCACATCCAATAAAAATGGAAGAACCTGAAGGTATAACATATGAAGTACCAAACCCAAATTCAATTATAGTAAAAGGAATAGATAAAGAATTAGTTGGTCAGATGGCTGCTGAAGTAAGAAAACAAAGACCACCTGAAGTATATAGAGGAAAAGGTATTAAATATGTTGATGAACATATAAGACGTAAAGAAGGAAAAACAGGTAAGTAAAACAAATGTAAATCAGTATCCTGCACATTTTCATTATTTCAAAAATGCTCAACGTACTTTTGTATGTATCCGCTTTTTGAAATTTCTGAAAATGCACATTATACTAATTTTGATTTGTTTTAAGAAAGATAATATAATTAAAAAAGAAAGGAGATTTTCTTAAATGATTACTAAAACAAATAGAAAATTAGAAAGAGAAAGAAGACATAGAAGAGTACGCAGAAAAATTAGTGGTACAGCTGAGTGCCCAAGATTATGCGTATATAGAAGTAATAGCAATATATATGCTCAAGTAATTGATGATGTAAAAGGTGTAACAATAGTTTCAGCATCAACTCTAGATAAAGCTGTTAAAACAAAGAAATCAAACAAAGAGGCAGCAAAAGAAGTTGGAACATTAATTGCAAAAAGAGCTATAGAAAAAAACATAAAAACTGTTGTTTATGATAGAGGAGGATACATCTATCATGGAATTATAAAAGAACTTGCAGAAGCTGCAAGAGAAGCAGGATTAGAGTTTTAAGGAGGAAATATGGAAAACGAAGTTATGGAATTAAAAGAAAAAGTAGTAGCCATCAACAGAGTTGCAAAAGTTGTTAAAGGTGGTAGAAATTTCAGATTTAGTGCAGTTGTTGTTGTTGGAGATGAAAATGGTCATGTTGGTATAGGAAATGGAAAAGCAGCAGAAGTTCCAGATGCAATAAAGAAAGCTATAGAAGATGCTAAAAAGAATTTAATTGAGGTTCCAATTGTAGGAACAACAATACCACATGAATTTGTAGGAACTTTTGGCGCAGCAAGTGTATTGCTAAAACCGGGAGCAGAAGGTTCTGGATTAATAGCAGGTGGAAGTGTAAGACCAGTTCTTGAACTTGCAGGTTATAGAGATATAAAAACAAAAGTTATTGGAACAAATAATCCTAGAAACGTAGGATATGCTACAATGAATGCTCTTGAAAATATGGCTACAGCAGAAGAGGTTGCTAAAAGAAGAGGAAAAAAAGTAAACGAAGTAGTATAAAAAACAGATAAAGTAGGGGTCAAGAGGTAATAAATGCTATAGAGAATGGCCAACTTGCACCCTAAGTAATAAAGCCAATTATGATAGTGAAGAGTGAATAATGAATAGTATAAATTTGTTCTTTGCAAATTTTGAAGGAGGGAAATAGATGGAATTAGGAAACATAAAAGCAAGTAAAGAAAAAGTTGCAAGAAGAAGAGTAGGACGTGGAATTGGTTCAGGACTTGGAAAAACATCAGGAAGAGGACATAAGGGACAAAAAGCTAGATCTGGTGGTGGAGTAAGACGTGGATTTGAAGGTGGTCAAACACCATTATATAGAAGACTTCCAAAAAGAGGATTTAAAAATATCCATGCATCTAACTATACTGAAGTAACTTTAACAATGTTAAATAATAGTAAATCAGAAAATGTAACAGCTGAAACTTTAATAGCAGATGGAATAATAAGTAAGGCTAATGATGGTATCGTTGTAATAGCTACTGGTAATATAGATAAAAAATTATCAGTAAAAGCAACAAGATTTACAAAAGCTGCAAAAGAGAAAATAGAAGCAGCTGGCGGAAAAGCAGAGGTGATTTAGTTGTTTCAAACTATAAAAAATGCTTTTAAAACACCAGATGTAAGAAAAAGAATATTATACACTTTATTATTAATTGTGTTATTTAGACTAGGATGTTATATATCAGTACCTGGAGTAGATACAATAGCTTTAAGTAATTTAACATCTCAGGCAACTGGAAGTATATCAGGACTTATTGATTTAATATCAGGAGGAGCATTTTCAAGATTTTCTATATTTGCAATGTCAATAAGCCCATATATTACAGCATCAATTGTTATACAATTATTAGGAATGGTAATTCCTTCTTTAGAAAAAACTATAAAAGAGGGTGGAGAAGAAGGAAAAGCAAAAATAAACAGATATACAAAAATACTTACATTGTTTTTAGCTTTAATAGAAGCAATAGGTATTTATATGTCATATAGTGGCACATATTCAGCTTATGGTGTATTTATTAATCCTGGATTTGGAACAGGAGCATTAATAGTACTATCATTAGTTGCAGGAACAGCACTCCTTATGTGGTTAGGAGAACAGATTACAAACAAAGGTATTGGAAATGGTATTTCAATAATTATCTTTATAGGTATTATTTCTTCAATTCCTTCGGTTGTAACAACAATGTATAATTTGATGTTTACAAGTACGGGATTTAGTACAACAGGATTATTGATTTCCTTAGGTATAATAATAGGAGCAATAATTTTAGTTTCAGGTGTTGTATTTGTACAAGAAGCTGAAAGAAGAATTCCAGTACAATATGCAAAAAAAGTTGTAGGAAGAAAAATGTATGGAGGACAAAATACACATATTCCATTAAAACTTGCAATGGCAGGAGTTATGCCAATAATATTTGCATCATCATTTATGACATTCCCTGCAATGATAATACAAATGTTTAATGCAAATATAGCTTCTCAAACAGGATTTTGGGCAACAATATATAAATTTTCAATAGCTACATCAACATCTCAAGTTGGAATAGGCTATACAATCGCAAATGCAATTGTGTATTTATTACTAATATTAGGATTTACTTATTTTTATACTTATGCAACATTTAATCCTGCAGAAGTATCAAATAATATAAAGAAAAATGGTGGATTTATACCTGGAATTAGAGCAGGTAAACCAACAACAGAATACTTATCAAGTATAATGAGTAAATTAACTTTATTTGGTGGATTATTCTTAAGTATTATAGCAGTACTACCAATGCTTATGAGATTTACAGGACTAAATGTGGCATTTGGAGGAACATCTATACTTATCGTAGTTGGTGTTGCATTAGAAACAGTTCAACAATTAGAATCTAGATTAGTTATGAGACATTATAAAGGATTTTTAGAATAAAACATAAAATTACACTGTAGGGGTCGCTGCCCACAGCGACCCAAAAAACAAAAAATTAAATGGGTCGCTGTAGGCAGCGACCCCTACAAATGTAAAAATAATTTAGAACAAATCAAAAGTGAGTATTATTAAGAAAACAAATAAAAATTTTTGAGATAGTACGTGTATACATCGAAAAAATTTTTATGCAGTTTGACAACGTAATACGAAGCTTTTCATTTGCTCGGATGGGAGTAGAAATGTATATAGTATTACTAGGAGCACCAGGAAGTGGAAAAGGAACTGTAGGAAAAATAATAGCAGAAGACTTAAAATTAGCACATATATCAACAGGAGATTTATTTAGAGAAAATTTAAAAAATGAAACAGAATTAGGAAAAGAAGCAAAAAAATATATGGACAAAGGTGAACTTGTACCAGACGAAGTTACAATTAAAATGCTTAAAGAAAGATTAAATGAAAAGGATGTAGAAAATGGAGCAGTTTTAGATGGATTCCCAAGAACAGAAGTGCAAGCACAAAGTCTTGATAAAATGCTAGGTGAAATGGGAACAAAAGTAGGTATGGCATTAAATATAGATGTTCCATTTGATGAAATAGTAGAAAGAATTGCAAACAGAAGAAGTTGCAGAGGATGCAGTGAAATATATAATGTGGTATTTAATCCTCCAAAGCAAGAAGGAATTTGTGATAAATGTGGTGGAGAATTATATCAAAGAGAAGATCAAAAACCAGAAGTTGTAGAAAATAGATTAAAAGTATATAGTGAATCAGCACAAGAATTAATAAATCATTATAAAAAAGCTGAAGTTCTTTATGACGCAAAATCAGGAGATAGTGTTGGAAAAACATCTTATGACGTTGCAAAAGAAGTAGAAGAATATATAAAAAATGAATTGTAATTAGTAGGGGCGGAATCCATTTCCGCCCGAGAAGGATAAACATAAAATTAAATGCAAACGTTGTAGGGGCACTGCCCTCGGTGACCCGAAAAACATGCAATTAATTCGCTAGGACGGAGGAAAAAATTCCATTTCTGTGAAATAAATTTTTTCCTCACGTCCGGACGCTCAAACAACAATTTATATGGGGGTATAAATTTGGTAACAATAAAATCAAAACGTGAAATTGAATTAATGCGAGAAGCAGGAAGAGTTGCATGCCTTGCTCAAAAAGAAATAGAAAAAGCAATAAAGCCAGGAATTTCAACATATGAATTAGATAAAATAGCTGAAACTGTAATTAGAGCTTGTGGAGGAATACCAGCAGAAAAAGGATATCCTAGTGGACAAAAAGGAGTTCCTGATTTTCCAGGTTCAATTTGTGCTTCTGTAAATGATGAAGTTATACATGGTATTCCATCTAAAAGAGCTATATTAAAGGATGGAGATATAATAAGTATCGATTTAGTAGCATACAAGAATGGATATAATGGAGATTGTGCAAGAACGTATATTGTAGGAAATGTTCCAGAAAAAACAAAAAAATTAGTTGAAGTTACTAAACAAGCATTTTTTGAGGGAATTAAATTTGCTAAAAAAGGTAATAGATTAGGGGATATATCTCATGCTATAGGTAGCTTTGTAGAAAGTAACGGATATTCTGTTGTAAGAGAGTTTCAAGGACATGGAATAGGTTCAGAGATGCATGAAGATCCAGGTATTCCAAACTATGGTAGACCAGGAAGAGGAATTGTATTAGAACCAGGTATGACACTTGCAATAGAACCAATGGTAATTATGGGAAAACCTAATATTTTAGAATTAGATGATGGTTGGACAATTATAACAGAAGATGGAAGTTTATCTGCACATTATGAAAATACAATTTTAATTACAGAAAAAGAACCAGAGATATTGACAATTGCTTAATTATGCTATATAATATACTAGTTATTTTTGAAAAATACAAATAGGAGGATATAAAATTGTCTAAGGAAGATGTTATAGAAGTTGAAGGAACAGTATTAGAAGCATTACCTAATACAAATTTTAAAGTTGAACTTGAAAATGGACATCAGGTTTTGGCACATATTTCTGGAAAACTTAGAATGAATTATATAAAAATTCTTCCAGGTGATAAAGTAAAACTTGAGCTTTCTCCATACGATTTGAATAGGGGACGTATTACTTGGAGAGCAAAGTAAAACAAATGAAAAACTTCGTTCTGCGTTGTTATTTAAAATTAAAAAATGCTCATCGTACCTTTGTACGACTCCGTTTTTTGAATTTTAAATGCCTAGCATAACTCGTTTTTGATTCGTTTTACAGATAAAACATATAGATTAATAAGACCACAAAGTAGAGGTGAAAATAATGAAAGTAAGACCATCAGTAAAAAAAATATGCGAAAAATGTAAAATAATAAAAAGAAAAGGTGTTACTAGGGTAATATGTGAAAATCCTAAACACAAACAAAGACAAGGATAATTAGCCTAAAGAATAAAAACTTAGGTTAATTTGTGTGTTATTTAGTTAATACATAAAAATAGAGAAGCGGCTGTTCTATTTTTAGAATTATCTATTTTTATTTATTATATAGGTTTAATTACATTTCAATTATACTAATTAAACCAACATATGTTTTAATAATTAGTGTATAATTATTAAAACAGTTAAAAGTGAAGAGTTAATAGTTAATGTATGAAAAAAATTATCCATTATTTATTCTTCACTATTCACTGTGAGTGTAAGAACTCACTAACAACATTGAGTAAACTTAATTTTAGAAAATTAGTTAGAAGAGGTGAAAGAAAATATGGCTCGTATAGCAGGAGTAGATTTACCTAAGGAAAAAAGGGTTGAAATAGGACTTACATATATTTATGGAATAGGTAGAACAAGTTCTAATAAAATATTAGAAGAAGCTAAAGTCAATCCAGATACTAGAGTAAAAGACTTAACAGACGAACAAGTACAAGCAATAAGAAATGCAATGGAAGATTATAAAGTTGAAGGTGACTTAAGACGTGAAGTTGCATTAAATATTAAAAGACTTACTGAAATAGGATGTTTTAGAGGAATTAGACATAGAAGAGGTTTACCTGTAAGAGGACAAAGAACAAAAACAAATGCACGTACAAGAAAAGGTCCTAGAAAATTAGTAAGTAAAAAGAAATAGAATAGAGTTTGGAATTTTAAGTAAATAATTAGAATACCAAATAAAATACCAAAGGGACTTGAACAGAAAGACTAATATCACTAATTCATAAGATGGATATATAATTCCTCTATTAATAAGTGACATAAGAAAAGCTGTGTCCCCTTACTTTAAAAGGAAGGAGTAAATAGATTATGGCTAAGGTAGCAAAAAAAGTTACTAGAAGAAGAGATAGAAAAAATATCGAAAAAGGAGCAGCACATATACACTCTAGTTTTAATAATACAATAGTTACAATAACTGATGAAAAAGGAAATGCTATTGCTTGGGCAAGTGCTGGAGAATTAGGATTTAAAGGTTCAAGAAAAAGCACACCATTTGCAGCAGGAGAAGCAGCTCTTACAGCTGCAAAAGCAGGAATGGAGCATGGACTAAAATCAGTTGAAGTTTATGTTAAAGGACCAGGTTCTGGTAGAGAAGCAGCAATAAGATCACTTCAAACAGCAGGACTTGAAATAAGCATGATAAAAGATGTAACACCAATACCACATAATGGGTGTAGACCACCAAAAAGAAGAAGAGTATAATTATTAGAAATTAGAAAAATAGATATTAGAAGTTAGAAAATTATCTTATCTCTAATTTCTAGAAAAGAAAGGAGAATAAATAAATGTCAAGATATAAAGACGAACAATGTCGTGTATGCCGTAGAGAAGGACAAAAATTATTTCTTAAAGGTTCAAGATGTTATTCAGATAAATGTAGTGTAACAAGAAGAAACTATGCACCTGGAGAGCATGGACAAGGAAGAAAAAAACTTTCTGAATACGGTACTCAATTAAGAGAAAAACAGAAAACAAAGGCTTTTTATGGAGTAGGAGAAAAACAATTTAGAAAATATTTTGAAATGGCAGAAAATAAAAAAGGTATAACAGGTGAAGTTTTATTACAAATTTTAGAAAGTAGATTAGATAATGTAGTTTATAGAGCAGGATTTGGAGTATCTAGAGCTCAAGCAAGACAACTTGTTAACCATGGACATTTTAATGTTAATGGAATAAAAACAGATATAGCATCTTACTTAGTTAAACCAGGTGATGTAATATCAGTTAGAGAAAATAAAAAAGATAGTAAAATAATAAAAGAAAATTCAGAGATAAATAGTAACAAACCAATTCCAGAATGGCTAGAAAAGAATAATGATAAATTAGAAGCAAAAGTAGTAAGACTTGCATCAAGAGAAGATGTAGATTTACCAGTTGAAGAGCATTTAATTGTTGAATTGTATTCTAAATAGTTAGAAATTAGAAGTTGGAAATTAGAAATTAGAAGTTATAAGTTAGATGATTATATAATTAATATGAATTTAATTATTGTAATCTATAACATCTAACTGCTAATCGCTAATCTCTAAATAGGAGGTTAAAGAATAAATGATTGAATTTGAAAAACCAAATATAGAATGTCTAGCAGCAAACGAGGAAGAAAATTATGCAAAATTTGTATGTGAACCATTAGAGCGTGGATATGGAATGACTATAGGAAATTCTTTAAGAAGAATTTTATTATCATCATTACCAGGAACAGCAATTACAAGTGTTAAAATTGACGGGGTAGTGCATGAATTTTCAACAATACCAGGAGTGGTAGAAGATGTACAAGAAATAATCGTTAATTTAAAAAGTGTAAGATTAAAATCACATGATAATGAACAAAAATTTCTTAGAATTGATGTTGACAAAGAAGGAGAAGTTACAGCTGGAGATATAATAACTGATTCAAGTGTAGAAGTATTAAATCCAGAATTACATATAGCTACAGTTGCTGACGGGGGACATTTAGTAATGGAAATGACAGCAGATAAAGGAAGAGGATACAATGTTGCAGAAAAAAATAAAGAAGCAAATCAAGCAATAGATGTTCTACCAATAGATTCAATATTTACACCAGTTAAGAAAGTAAACTATTCAGTTGAAAATACTAGAGTTGGGCAAACTGTTGATTATGATAAATTAACAATTGAAGTTTGGACAGATGGAAGCTTAAAAGCATATGAAGCTTTAAGTTTAGCTGCAAAAGTTATGACAGGACATTTAGATTTATTTGTTGATTTATCAGAGACAGCTAAAAATACTCAAGTAATGGTAGAAAAAGAAGAGTCTAAGAAAGAAAAAGTTTTGGAAATGCCTATAGAAGAATTAGAATTATCTGTAAGATCATATAACTGCTTAAAGAGAGCAGGAATTTCTACAGTTGAAGATTTAGCAAATAAGACAGAAGCTGATATGATGAAGGTAAGAAACTTAGGTAAAAAATCATTAGATGAAGTAACAAACAAATTACACTCATTAGGATTAGATTTTGTTAAAGAAGAAGAATAAGGAGGGAAAAGCATTGGCTAGAAATAGAAAACTTGGTAGACCAACTGATCAAAGATTAGCAATATTAAGAAATCAAACTACAGATTTAATTATGTATGGTAAGATAGAAACTACTGAAGCTAGAGCAAAAGAAGTAAAAGCAATAGCGGATAGTATTATAGCTTTAGCAATAAAAGAAAAAGATAACTTTGAGGAGATAGAAGTAAAAGTAGTAAAAGCTAAACTTGATAGTAAAGGTAACAAAGAAACAGAAAAAGTAACAAGTAAAAATGGTAAAGAATATTTAAGAGTTGTAAAAGAAGAAACAACAGAAAAAAGACAAAAAGACATGCCATCAAGATTAAATGCAAGAAGAAAAATAATGACAAAATTAAATAAAGTAAAAGATAGCGATGGAAAAAATGTAGACTTACCAGCAAAACTTTTTGGAGAGATAGCAGAAAACTATAAAGATAGAGTTGGTGGATACACACAAATAATAAAAAAAGGTCCAAGAAGAGGAGACAGTGCTGAAGAAGTTATATTAAAATTAGTTTAATAAGTTATAAAATATTGCGGACAAATATGTTCGCTTTATTTTTTTGTTGTATAGAAAAATAATTCGCTAGGACGGAGGAAAAAATTCCATTTCTGCGAAATAAATTTTTTCCTCACGTCCGGACGCTCAAACAATAATTTTCTTAAGATTAATATTTTATTTCAAAAACTTGTAATATAAAATACGTTATGATACAATGTAGTCGTTAAAAGTTAAATAAATAAAGGAAGATATATTTGAAGAAGAATATAAAAGATTACAATTTAGATGAATTAAAACAGGTTATGGCAGATTTAGGAGAAAAGCCATATAGAGCAGAACAGATATTTAAATGGATATTTGTCGAAAATATTACTAGTTTTGATGAAATGACCAATATATCTCTTGATTTAAGAAATAAATTAAAAGAAAAATTTGATTTACATGTTTTTAAAATTTTAAAAAAGCAAGTGTCACAAGATGGAACTAAAAAATATTTATTTGACGTTTTAGATGGAAATGCAATTGAATCAGTACTTATGGAGTACAAGCATGGTTTTACAGTATGTGTTTCTTCACAAATAGGCTGTAAAATGGGCTGTAAATTTTGTGCATCAACAGGTGTTAAATTTGTAAGAAGTTTAAGTTCAGGTGAAATTGTAGAGCAATTATTAGCCATACAAAGAGATGAAAATATAAAAATATCAAATCTTGTATTTATGGGAATTGGTGAGCCACTTGATAATTATGACAATGTAATGAATACTATTAAAATTTTAAATAATCAAAAGGGAATAAATATGGGAGCAAGACATATTAGCATTTCAACAAGTGGATTAGTTCCTAAAATATATAGGCTTGCAGATGAAAACTTACAATGTACTTTATCTATATCACTTCATAGCGCAAATGATAAAAAAAGAAGTGAAATGATGCCAGTAAATAATACATATAATATTGAAGAATTAATTAAAGCATGTAAATATTATATACAAAAAACAAATAAAAGAATATCTTTTGAATATGCTTTGGCAAAAGAAAATAACGACAATTTAAAAGATGCAAAAGAACTTGTAAAATTATTAAAAGGAATGCTTTGCCATGTAAATTTAATACCTATAAATAAAATTGAAAATGGTAAATATTCTAAAAGTACAAATGAAAATATAATAAAATTTAGAGATTACTTAAATGAAAAGGGAATAGTTGCTACAATTAGAAGAGAATTAGGAGCAGATATAGATGCAGCATGTGGGCAACTTAGAAAAAAAGAGGTGGAAAGATGCGAGCATACGCAAAAACCGATATAGGAAAAGCAAGAGAGATGAATCAAGATTGCTATTATATGTCTAAAGAAATAAATAATATGAGACTGTGTATTTTAGCTGATGGTATGGGTGGATACAATGGCGGAGAAATAGCGAGTCGATTAGCTACTGCGTCTGCAAGAGAATATATTGAAGATAATTTTGAAGGAATAGAGGCTACCACAGAAAGTATACAGAACTTAATAAGAAAAGCAATGGATTATGCAAATAAAATTGTGTATAAGAAATCTAAGGAAAATGAAGAATTAGATCAAATGGGAACAACACTTGAAATTTGTATAATGTATGGTAATAAAGTATATATTGGACATATAGGAGATAGTAGAATATATAGAATAAGAAAAAATATAATAAGAAGGATAACAACAGATCATAGTTATGTAGAAACATTAGTAAAGGATGGAACTATAACAAGAGAGGAAGCCTTTTATCATCCAAGAAAAAATATGCTTATGAAGGCACTTCGGATGTACAGAAAATATAGAACCGGATATTACAGTAAAAGGTTTCTTACCAGGAGATGTAATATTAATGTGCTCTGACCGGACTTACCAATATGCTTAAGGAAGAGGAAATATATAAAATAATTAATGAAAATATCGAGGAAGCTTGTTATAAATTAGTTGAAAGAGCAAATGAACTTGGTGGATATGATAATATTAGTGTAATAGTAGTAAAAAAAGAAGAATAATTTATTAATAGATAAAAATCACTTGTATAAATCTACAATAAAAGATAGGAGAGTTGTTATATGAATATAGAAGGTAGAATAATTGCAAATAGATATCAATTATTAGAAAAGATAGGTAATCGGCGGAATGGCTACAGTATATAAAACAAAGGATTTAGTTTTAAATAGATTTGTTGCTGTAAAGATTTTGAGGGATGAATTTACAACAGATGAAGAATTTGTAAAGAGATTCAACATAGAAGCACAAGCTGCAGCTAGTATCACTCATCCTAATATTGTTTCTGTATATGATGTAGGAAAAGAAGAGAATCTTTACTATATTGTAATGGAACTTGTAAAAGGTAAAACATTAAAGGAAATTATTGTAGAGGATGGAGCTTTAGGTTGGAAATGGTCTGTAAAAGTTTCAATGCAGATAGCATCTGCTCTGGAAACTGCACACAAAAACAATATAATTCATAGAGATATAAAACCACACAATATAATAATTACAGAAGATGGAGTTGCAAAAGTAACAGATTTTGGAATAGCGAAAGCTGTTTCTAATTCTACGATAACTGCCTTTGGAACAACAATAGGATCTGTACATTATTTTTCACCAGAACATGCAAGAGGTGGATTTACGGATGCAAAATCAGATTTATATTCTTTGGGTGTTGTTATGTATGAAATGATTACTGGAAGAGTACCTTTTGATAGTGATACTCCAGTTTCAGTTGCATTAAAACATATGCAAGAAGAACCTATAGAGCCAATATTATTAAAACCAGATATACCTAGAAGTGTAAATGATATAATAATGAAGGCTATGAAAAAAGATCCAGAGATGAGATATAGTAATGCAACAGAAATGCTTAGAGATTTAGAATTATGTTTAAAAAATCCTAGTGGAGAGTTTGTATTTAATAAAGATGATGATGATTTTAAAACTCAAAGAATATCACTTGATTATAATGAAAATAATAAAAATGAAAAAGAAAATAATAAAAAGAAAAAAGGAAAATTTGCTAAAATTCAAAAATTCTTTGAAAAACATCCAGTATTAAAGGTGTTTGCAATAGTTTTGGCATGTATTTTAATATTCTCAATTGCAATGGGAGGAACATATTTAGCATTAACATTGGGAAAAACAAAGGATGTCCAAATACCTAATTTAATTAATTTAACTCTCGAAGAAGCAGAAACAAAAGCAAAAGAATTAAAATTAAAAGTTGAAGTTCAAGAAGAAAAATATCATTTAGAAATACCAGAAGGACAAATAATAGAACAAGATCCTACTTATCAAGATAATTTTAAGATAAAAGAAGGTAGTACAATAAAAGTAGTTGTAAGTAAAGGACAAGAAATTGTTAAAATGCCTAAAACAGTTGGATTAAAGCGAGATGAGGCAACAAAACTTTTACAAGATACAGGATTAGAGGTAGATGTAAAAGAAGAATATAGCGATAGTGTAGAAAGAGATTACGTTATAAAACAAGAGACAGAAGATGGAGAAACAATAAGTCAAGATGAAGAAATACCAGCAGGTAGCAGAATAGTAATATATGTAAGTATGGGAATTGAACAGGTAGAAGTTCCAGATTTATCAGGAAAAACTGAAAGTGAAGCAAAATCAGCTATTTCAAGTGCAAAATTGAAATGGAAAAGTACAGATAAAACATCAGATTCAAGTAAGCCAAATGGTGTAGTGGTAAATCAATCAATATCTTCTGGAAGTATGGTAGATAAAAATACAGAAGTAACAATAACCGTAAATGAATTCGATGAAATAAAAACAGCTACAATAAATGTTAATGTAAAATCATTATTAAATGGAGCAGTTGAATATGAAGACGAAGAAAAAACAACAGTAAAGAATGTTAAATTAAAAATAATGGTTGGTAGTGATACAATATATGAGCAAACTGTATCACCAACTGCAACAAAAATAACTGCTACTAAATCGGATAAGGGAAGTAAGGAAGTTACAGTATATATAGATGATATATGGAAGGCAACAAAAACACTTAACTTTAATAATCAAACATCAATAACAATAGAATAAATAAATTATAATTTGTTTTTGAGAGGTAAGAGATGCGAAATGAGAGGTGTGATTTTAGAGCTAGTCTTCGTAGGCTTTCTCTAATTTCCCATTTCTCACTTCTCATATCTTACTTCTCAAACAATAATTTATATAGGAGGAAATATGATAGAAATATCAACATCAATACTAACAGTCGAAAAAGATAATGCAACTAAAACATTTTATGATTTAGAAGTAGCAGGAACAGATTATTATCATATAGATGTAATGGATGGTAAGTTTGTAGAAAAAAATACAGAAAAAATAATGTATGAGTATGCAAATATATTAAAACAAATATCTAATATACCAATGGATGTGCATCTAATGGTAGAAGATATTAAAGGAAATATTGATAGATATATTCCACTTAATCCAAATATAATCACATTTCATTATGAAGCATGCAAAAGTGATGAAGAAGTAATAAAATTTATTAATTACATTAAAGAAAATAATATAAAACCAGCAATATCAATAAAGCCAAAGACTGATATAGAAAAAATAAAAAAATTTTTACCGATGTTGCATATGGTACTTATAATGACTGTAGAACCAGGAAAAGGTGGACAAAAATTAATACCAGAAACTTTGGATAAGGTTTCTAAATTAAAAGAATATTTGGAAGAGAATAATCTAGATACATATATAGAAGTAGATGGAGGAATAAATAAGGAAACTATTGATAAGGTTAAAAAAGCAGGAATAGATATAGCAGTATCAGGTAGTGGAATAATATCAGCAGATAATTTTAAAGAGGCAATTAATAAATTAAAGTAATAAATAAGGCAAGTTGAATTATATAAACATATATTCAAATTGCCTTTAATATAATGTTTCAATAGATTGGAGAATTAATATGTCATTTTCTTCAGAAGTAAGGGAAGAATTATTAGGACTTAAAATGTGGGATAATAATAGTAATTTAAAAGAGGACGAGCAATTAGCAAAATTATTAATTAGAGAGGCTTTTATAGAAAAAGGTTTTATAAACAATCCTAATAAAGAATATCATTTGGAAATTCTTTTCAAGTCAAAAAAGAAGGAAGAACAACTAAAAAAAATAATAACATCATTTGGGATAAGTATAAAGTCAATAAAAAAGGGTTCAGATTATATGCTATATCTTAAAGATGGAGAAGAAATATCTTCATTATTAGCACTTATGGGAGCTTCAAAAGCAGTTCTTAAATTTGAAGAAATAAGGGTTATAAAAGATACTAGAAACAACGTAAATAGGATAGTAAATTGTGAGACTGCAAATTTAAATAAAACAATTAATGCTGCAGTGAAACAAATAGAAGATATAAAAAAAATAAAAGATAATAAAAAATTCGAAATGTTGCCAGAAAATTTAAAGGAATTAGCAAAATTGAGACTAGAAAATCCAGATGCAACATATGAAAAACTTGGACAGATGCTTTCAAAACCAATAGGAAAATCGGGAGTAAGTCATAGACTAGAAAAAATATCTCAAATTGCAAATGAGAATAAGGGACTATCTTGAAATTTATGCAATAAAATTCTAGGGACTGTTCCCTAAAATCGTTATAAAAAGGTTAAAACAACAAAACATAAGAAAGGTAAAAATGAAAGAATTAGGAATATATATACATATACCATTTTGTAAGAAAAAATGCTATTATTGTGATTTTGTATCATTTCAAAACAAAACAAAATTAATAGATGAATATATAAAAGTAATAAAAAAAGAGATAAGTAAAACTAAAATAGATAAAAAAGAATATTGTGTGAGTACAATATATATTGGTGGCGGAACACCATCATATATAGGTAGTAACTACATAGTAGAAATATTAAGTGTACTAACACAATATTTTAATATTTCAAGCAGTGTAGAAATAACAATAGAAGTAAATCCAGGCACAATAGATGAGCAAAAACTAAAAGATTATTTTAATATAGGGATAAACAGAATAAGTTTTGGACTTCAAAGTACAAATGATGATTTACTTAAATTAATAGGTAGAATTCATACTTATTCTGATTTTGTAAATGGATATAATTTGGCAAGAAAAATAGGATATAAAAATATAAATGTAGATTTAATGATAGGAATTCCTGTACAAACTTTAGAGGATATAGAAATAGATTTGAATAGAGTAATAAATTTAAAACCAGAACATATATCAGTTTATTCTTTAATTGTAGAAGAAGGAACAAAGATAGAAGATAAGATTAATAACAAGGAATTATATTTACCATCTGAGAAAATAGAAAGACAAATGTATTGGAAAGTAAAAAGTGAATTAGAAAAAGAGGGATATATTCACTATGAAATATCAAATTTTGCAAAATCTGGATATGAGTCAAAACATAATATGGCATGTTGGAATCAAGAAGAATATATTGGATTTGGATTAGGTGCACACTCTTATTTTAATAATGTAAGATATTCTAATACAGTTAATTTTGAAGAATATTTTAATTGGACTGAAAATAGCAAAATAATTCATGAAAAACAAAGTAAAGAAGATAAGATGAAAGAATTTATGCTACTGGGTTTAAGAAAATTAGAAGGCGTGAAAATATCAGAATTTAAAAATAGATTTATAGATAATCCTATTTATTTATATAGAAAATCTCTTGATAAATTAGTTAAAAATGGTTTAATTGAAATAGATGAAGATAAAATAAAATTAACTAATAAAGGAATAGACCTTGCAAATTTAGCTTGGGAAGAATTTATATAAAATTCAACAAAATGTATAGTACATTTTGTTGAATTTTTTTAGCAATCTGTATTGACAATTGCTAAAAATGGGTATAATATATTAGCAGTTGGTTAAAAAGAGTGCTAAAATGAGGTGAAATATGATTGGATAATAGGAAAAAACAAGTTTTGCAAGCCGTAATTGAAGAGTATATTAGCGTAGCAGAGCCGGTAAGTAGTGGAACAATAGTAGAAAAATATAATTTAGGATATAGTAGTGCAACAATAAGAAATGATATGGCAGAACTTGAAAATGAAGGATATTTAGAAAAACCACATACCTCAGCTGGCAGAATACCTTCAGTTAAAGGATATAGATTCTATGTAGATGAACTTTTGAATGATGAAAATATAAGTTTAGAAGAGATACAATATATAAAAACACAATTGGAAACAAAAGTAAATGAAATAGAAGATTTAACAAAAATCACAACAAACACTATTTCTGATATAACTCATTATGCTACAGTTGCAATTGGACCAAATTCAAATAATAATTTAATAAAAGATATAAAGTTTATACTTTTAGGAGAAAGAATGTTAATGGCAGTTATACTTACAGAAAATGGTGCCATAAAAGAAACAATAATTAAGTACGATGAAGATATAACTCAAAATCAAGTAGATGGATTAAATTTTACTTTTAATAATAAATTAAGAGGCAAGCCATTAGAAAAAATAGATAAACCTATGGAAGAGTATATTTTATCTACAATGAGTGATCAAGTTAATGTTATAAAACCAATAATTCATCAAATGAATAAAGCAATAGAAGAGTCAGATAAAATATATTTAAAAGGTGCAAATAATGTATTTGATTTTCCTGAGTTTAAAAAAATTGATACTGCTAGGAATTTTTTAAGTATATTAGATACAAAGGAGCAGATGCTTCAAATATTAAATTCTGGTTTGGCTAAAGATATAAATGTGTATATTGGGGAAGAAAATGAAAAGGAAGAACTCAAAGATTTAAGTATAGTTACATTTAAACATACAGTGGCTGGAAAGGATTTAGGAACAATTGGAATTATAGGACCAAAGAGAATGGATTATTCAAAAGTAATTTCTATAATGAAGTATATAAGTAAAAGATTAAATGGAGAAGACAAGTGACTGTCCTGAATTTTTATAAATGAGAATTCTAGTGACTGTTCCCATGAAATGAATAAAGGAGGATAAAATGTCAGAAGAAAATCTACAAGAAAAAGAAGAATTAAAACAAAATAAAGGTGAAAACGAAGAAAAAAATGTAAATAAAACAGACGAATTATCTAAAACTAAACAGGAATTGGACGAAACAACAGATAGATTAAAAAGAATAATGGCTGAATTTGAAAATTATAAAAAAAGAAGTAATAAAGAAAGAGAAATGTTGTACAATTCACTTTTAGCAGATATAATTTCATCTTTTTTACCTATAATAGATAATTTGGAAAAGGCAGTACAAGTAAAAACAGATGATGAAGGATATAAGCAAGGAGTAGAACTTGTATTAAAACAATTTATGGATACATTTAAATCATTGGGTATAGAAACAATTGAAACTGTTGGGAAAACTTTTGATCCAGAATTGCATGAAGCAGTAAGCAGTGTACAAGATGAATCTTTAGGAGAAAAAGAAATTAAAGCAGAATTCAGAAAGGGATATAAAATAGGAACAAAGGTTATACGTCACTCTATGGTATCAGTTGCTAATTAGCATGAAAAACTTCGCTTTGCGTTGTTAAAACGTTCATAAATAAATTTAGATATTGTAGGGGACGCACCCCAGGGCGTCCCGAAAAAAGTAAAATAACGGGTCGCCGTAGGCGCGACCCCTACAAATAATTGTTATTAATTTTAAAATATATAAATAAATTTTCAAAGGAGGATGACATATATGTCAAAAATTATTGGTATCGATTTAGGTACAACAAATTCATGTGTTGCAGTTATGGAAGGTGGGGAGCCAGTTGTAATTCCAAATCCAGAAGGAAATAGAACAACTCCATCAGTAGTTGCATTTTCAAAAAATGGTGAAAG
>CANPYN010000016.1 GCA_947588635.1 uncultured Clostridia bacterium | reverse complement strand
TTTGCACATCAGGTGGAACTGGAATAAGTGGATGTGAAAGAGATTTAAGAAATGAGTATCCTGAGTATAATTGGAAGGAAGGAAAGAGATTTACAGGCAACGAATCCAAAGAATTTATTAAAAATTGGATTAATGGTTTAAATTATTAAAATTGAATATAAATAAAATAATAAGAAAGGAATTGTGATATATTATGGAAAAAGAAACAGATAAAAATGTTACAGAAGATTAACAATTAAAATCACTTTATATTAATATTTAAGAAAAAATTGCAAATAATATTAATATATTGATTTTAAAGGAGGTTTAAAATGGAAGGAAAGCAATTGATAAATTGTACTGTTGGAAGTTGTGCATTTAATAATGACAAAACACAAAAATGCGAATTAGAAGATATTATTGTAAGACCTTGTACAAATTGCAACAATGGAAATCCAGAAGATGAATCTATGTGTGGAAGTTACAGATGTAGCTATGAAGACCAAAATCAATAATTAAGTATGTAAGATGAGAAGTAGAATACAAATTACTTCTCTCTTATTATATGGAAATATTTTTTTAGGTTATTGACAAGTTAAATTTTAAGAAATAGAATAGTAATATAAAATAAAAGGAGGTAAAATTATGCCACTAGTAACAACTAAAAATATGTTTGAAAAATCAATGAAAGAAGGATTTGCAATAGGAGCTTTTAACATTAATAATATGGAAATAATACAAGGAATAGTAGATGCAGCACAAAAACAAAATTCACCAGTAATTCTTCAAGCATCAAGTGGAGCAATAAAATATGCAAGAATTAATTATTTAATGAAGATGGTTGAAGCAGCTGTAGAAGAAACAACAATTCCAATAGCAATACACTTAGACCATGGAGCTGATTTTGAAACATGCAAAATGTGTATTGATAATGGTTTTACATCTGTTATGATTGACGGTTCAAAATATAGTTTTGAAGAAAACATAGCAATAACAAAAAAAGTAGTAGAATATGCTCATTCAAAAGGAGTAGTTGTAGAAGCAGAACTTGGTCAACTTGCAGGAATAGAAGATGATGTCAATGTATCTGAATCTGATGCAAAGTATACAGACCCAGATCAAGCAAAAGAATTTGTAGAAAGAACTGGTTGTGATTCTTTAGCAATTGCAATTGGAACAAGTCATGGAGCATATAAATTCAAAGGTGAGGCAAAATTAAGAATGGATATATTAAAAGCAATCAAAGATAAAATACCAAATACACCAATAGTGTTACATGGAGCATCTACAGTAATACCAGAGTTAGTAGAAACCTGTAATAAATATGGAGCAGATATACCAGGAGCTAAAGGCGTTCCAGATTATATATTACATACAGCTAGTATTTCAGGAGTTTCAAAAATAAATGTAGATACAGATTTAAGATTAGCTTTCACTTCAGAAATTAGAAAAACATTTGTAGAAAATCCTTCTGCATTTGATCCAAGAAAATATTTAACACCAGCAAGAGAAAAAATAACAGAAATAGTTGAACACAAAATAAAAGACGTTTTTGGTTCAGCAAATAAAGCTTAAAATTTTCTTTTTTTGGACGGACTAATTTTAGCCTTCAAAAAAGGCTAAAATTGGTCCGTCCAAATTTAGCCTTTTTTGAATTTTCTCATTTTCATTTCTGCATCTTTTTTTGCCATGTCACGTCTTTTATCATATAGTTTTTTACCTTTTCCAATTCCCAATTCTATTTTTACAAAATTTCCTTTAAAATACATTGTTAAAGGTATCAATGAATATCCTTTTTGTTTAATTAAGCCGTATTAATTTATTAATTTCTCTTTTATTTATCAATAGTTTTCTATCTCTTAATGGATCTTTGTTATATATATTTCCAAATTCATAATGGCTTATATGTAAATTATATATATATAACTCACCATTTTTAAAAGCAGCATAACTGTCTTTCAAGTTTGCTTTGCCATTTCTAATTGATTTAATTTCTGTTCCTGATAGAACTATACCAGCTTCAATTGTATCATCAATTGTGTAATTATATCTTGCTGTTGGATTTTTGGAAACTATTTTTGACATTTATTTGTAACCTCTTTTTTTAATTTATAAAAATTATATCATAATAACAAAAAAAAGGAAAGAATAAATATACTTTCCTTTCATCAAATAAAATATAAATTATTTTTTATTGTTTTGTGTAGCGTAGTACCATACTAATCCTACTATTACAACTCCAGCAATTGCAACGGCAATCCAAGTCCAAATTGAAGCATTCATCGCATTATTAGAAGAATCTGAATTATTTTGAACAGATGTGTTATCATCATTATTTGCAATGTCATATGCTGCATCTCCAACGTCATTTCCAGCTTCCTCAATGGCATCTCCACCATCATTTATTGCATTTCCAATATCATTTAGTCCATTTTCAACAGTATTTTCTGCTGTACCAATGCCATCTCTTACATCATTAGCAAGATTTTGAGCACCATCTACAATGCTATTTGTAGCTCCATTTACAGTATTTTTAACTTCATTACCAGCATCTGTAGCAAAACATACATTTATAGATAAAACAAGAAATGCTAGTATAAACAATAATATAAAAGATTTTCTTTTCATCTTTAATTACCTCCTAAAATTTTCTGCTTTAAAACCTATTTATATTATTTAATTTTTTTTTAAAATTATTCATAAAAAAACAACTTTTGTAAAAATTACAATAAGTTGTTAAAAAAATGATTTTATTTTTTATTTGAATCTTATTAATATAGCCACTGACAATAAAATTAATAATATACCTATAACAATTATTATTATTGATAAAATATTTTCAATAGTTAGAAATTCATTATCTTCTGAGGTAGTGGTTGATACTACTTTTGAATTATTTGTAGTATTTTCATTTGGTGAAGTAATGTTATTTGCTGTTGTAACTTCGTTAGTAGTTGTATTTTGACTAGTTTCAGTGCTAGTGTTAGTAGATTCTTCTGATTGTAAATTCATATTTATGTTTGATGCATTTACTGATGTAAGAAATAATAAGAAAATTAGGAATAATAATATAAATATTTTTAATGTTTTTTCCATCTGTATCCTCCTAGTATAAATATTTAATAATATTATAATACACAAAAAATAATAAAATGTCCAGATATAAATATTAAGTGATTAATAAAAATTTGTATTAACAATAAAAAAATATAAATAAAAAATATATTTCAGTCGAAAAATAAAAAATATTGAAAAATATTTTTATTAATGATAAAATAAAATCATATTCTACAGACATTAAATTCTTATAGAGGTATAATAAAATGAGAAAACCCAAAATTTTATTTAGTATAATTTTATTATTAATTGTAGTATTAATTATAGCATGTGTAGTAAAAGGAAGTCAAAAAAAGAGTGTTGCAACGTCAATCAGTAAAGTTGAAATAGAAAATAATCAAATTGAAAATATTAATTCTATTATTCCTCAAAACAATTCAAATGAAGTTAGTACTATCAATAAAAAAGAAGATAATAAGAATAATAGCAATAAAAAAGATAATAAAAAAACTAGTTCAACTGAGAAGTATAAAGATGTAAATGAGACTGTATATGCAATTGCCAAAGTCCATATAAGGAAAAAAGATAATGTAAATAGCAAGATACTTGCAACACTAAAAACAGGAGATACTGTAAAAAGAATTGGAATAGGAGATAATGGATGGAGTAAAATAGAATATAATAATAAGGAAGGGTATATTTATACACAATATATTTCTACAGAAAAACCCCCAGAGGCACAAGAAATTGACTTAAATATAGATCCTAATAGAAAAATAGATTCATCAAAACCAATGTTAGCATTAACATTTGACGACGGACCAAATCCAAATTCTACACCAAAAATTTTAGCAACATTAGAAAAATATAATTGTGTAGCAACTTTTTTTGATTTAGGAATTTATATGGAAAGCTATCCAGAAATTACACAAAAAGAGGAAGCGATTGGTTGTGAAGTAGGTTCACATACATATGCACATAAAAATTTAGATAATTTATCTAAAGATCAAATATTAGAAGATATAAAAAAGGCAGAGAAAGTGTACAAAAGCACATTAGGGCACGACTTAACCATGATAAGACCACCATACGGTAATGCAAATAGTACAGTTAGATTAACATTAAATTATCCATTAATAAACTGGGATGTAGATACAGAAGATTGGAAAAGTAAAGATAAAAAATCTATATTAGCACAAATAAAAAAAGTAGGAAATTTAGATGGAAGAATTGTATTAATGCATTCAATTTATGATTCTACAGCAGATGCTATAGAAGAATTAATTCCTCAATTATTAAAGGAAGGATATCAGTTAGTTACAGTATCAGAGTTAGCAAATTATAAAGGAGTAGAACTTAAAACACATACATCTTATTGGGGGCTAAAATAAAGAATTATAATTATATTTAAGTATTTTAATTAATAGGGAGATTTTTATGAATAATAAAATGATATTTTCAAAAATTAAAAAAATTATATTAGCATTTATTATGATTATATTGGTGACTGGATTAGTAAATAAATTATATGCTACTAGTCTTAATTTGGAAGAAAAAAATGATTTAAAAAGTTACTTGTCAGATATGTCAAATGTTGATGAAAAACAAATAGTTGAAGTCTATTCAGAATTGTCAAAGCAATATTCAAATCAAGAAATAGCAGATATGATAGAAGAGAATAAAGAACAGATAATAAATAAGTCAGGAATTGATAAAAAAGATTTAGATGCTGGTACTGTTATTTTACGTTCATTAGATACAAATGAGACTAAGAAGATTTTAGAAGAAGATTTAGATATAGAAGAAATAAAAGAAAAGTTAGACAAAGGATATACATTAAATCAAGTTATAGATGAAATTCAAGAAAAAATGCCAGTATCAAAAAAGCTTTCAGTTGCGACTAGATTATTATTAGCAAGTAGTATTATAAGAACTATGTTAATAGTTTCGGCTGTAATAGGAATATATCCAATAATAGTTAGATGGATTATATTTAGAAAAGCTGGAAGACATGGTTGGGCAACTATAATACCAATATATAACCAAGTTACTTATTTAAAAGTATGTGGTATCAGTCCTTGGTGGATTTTAATTAATTTAATTCCAATAATAGGTTGGATAATTTATTTAATAATACAAATAATTTCAAGATTCAAATTAGCTTACTCATTTAAAAGAGGTACTGGATTTGGGTTTGGTTTATGGTTTTTAGCAATTATTTTTGAGTCTATATTAGCATTTAATGGAAATATTAGTTATGCTGGCGATGAAGAATAATATTTTAAAATAAAAATAAGGTACTAGCTAGAAATAGTTAGTACTATTTTTTAAAAAAATTTCGTGATATAATAATACAAAGGTTTAAAGGAGGAAAAATGTTTAAATTAGTATCAAATTATAAGCCGACTGGTGACCAACCACAAGCAATAGAGTACTTATCAAAAGGAATAAAAGAGGGTAAGAAATTCCAGACTTTACTTGGTGTAACAGGTTCACGGAAAAACATTTACAATGGCTAATGTAATTGAAAAAGTGCAAAAGCCGACACTTGTTTTAGCACATAATAAAACACTAGCTCGGACAATTATACTCAGAGTTTAAAGAGTTCTTTCCAGAAAACGCAGTAGAGTATTTAGTTTCCTATTATGATTAACACTAAAAATGGTTTTATTTAGCCACTTTCAGTTCTTTTTAGCTTTATTTAGTTTAGCAAAAAATGACTAAAAAAGCCTAAAAAACTATATAAAACTAAACAAACAAAAAAAGTTTGTGACCTAATTCGTGTAAAAATCATGTAAATATAAAATAAGAGATTTTAAATATTTCAATATAAATATACTGGAAAAAAATTGATATATAATATAAAGTATATATAGGAGAAATATTAAATGGAAAGAGAACAAGAGTTAGCTGATGAAATTATATGAAAAATGATGTAAAATTTAAAGATACAGTAATGGGAAAAATTACTAAAGGAGCAATTATTTCTTGGAGTGAAAATGATAAAAAAGGTGAAAAGGCAACAAATAAAAAAACATACGGATTAGAAATTGCAGCAATAAATGGTTTGGTTGAATTAACAAGTAAAGAAAAAGAAATTTCAGAAGAAGAAAAGAAAGCATTGTCAGACCAAGTAAAACACGATAGTTATAGAAACGAAATACCAACACCGAAAGATGCAAAATCAGATTATGCATGGCATTATGAAAGAAAAATATGAGGGAAAGAAAAGATGGATAATGGAAAAAATGAAATAATAAGTGTCAAGGATAATATATTTCAGAGATTTGCAAAACAAGTTTCTGATTTAATTGATACTGCAAAAGCAAAAATTGTTAAACGTATTATTGTTAATTTTCATTCAGAATATTCTGCAATAAATATGACCAAAAGTATAAAGAATGATGATATAAAATTACAAGTAATATCACTATTTGAAGATGATTATAATAAAGTAAACGTAGCAACAACTTTAAATACAAATGAATCTAAACTTAAATCGATAAATTTAATAAATGAATATGAAGCAAAAGAAGATGTATTAAGTTCTATAAATAGTGATTTAAAAAAACTAGAACTATTAAGTTCTGGAGATGAAAAAATAGTAGATATAGTTGCTAAACAATTAAATGTTTTTAAAGACTTAACAAATTATAAAGGAAAAATTGAACTTTTAAAAGATACTATGGCTACTTTGGAACAAGCAAATAATTTTAATGTTGAAGATATTTTAAAAAAATTACAAGAACAAGTTCAAATAGTTGATGAAGCAAAAAAATTATCAAATGATAATGAAAAAATAGAGGCACTAGCTAAAATAGAAAATGATTTTCTAAAATCTGAAGTAATAAAAACAATTGAAGATGATGGAAATAAAATAAAGGCACTAGCATTAATAAAAAGTGAATTAAATAGAGCAAATATAGTAAGTGGTTTAGAAGATGATGATAAGAAAATTGAACTATTATCCTCATTTCATTCTGATAAAAACAAATCTACAATCATTGATTCTTTGAGTAATGATGATAAGAAGCTTGAAGTAATTTCTTCAATAAATGGAGAATTCCAAAAAGCATTAATTATAAGTAAATTAAAAGATGAAAGTAAAAAATTAGAAGCTTTATCATTGTTAAAAGATGATGTTTTAAAAGAAGATGCAATTGCAACATTAACAGATGAGGCTAAAATAAAATCTCTTCAATTATTAACAGATGATAATAGTATAAGAACAGTAATACTATCAATTACAGATGAAAATATGCAAATTGATATAGCTTTAAAAACTTTAAATTATGAAGATCTTAAATATTATATGGAAGAGGGAGAAAGCACAGAACTTTCTCAAAATAAAAAATTTGCAGAAGTGCAAAATCTATTAAAATATATAGATAAAACTAAAAAAAGTAGAAATGATGACGAAAAACTTGAGGGAGTTAAAACTCTCAATAATGAACACTTAAAACTAGAAATACTAAATACAATAAAGGATGATGCTAAAAAAGCTCAGGCAATAGACTTAATAAATGATGAGAAATTAAAAATAGAAGCAATAACAACAATTAAAGATGATAATATAAAATTAGATTGTATTAGAAGCCTTTCACATGATAGTATAATATACTACAGAAGAACACAAGATATTGATTTTGTAAAATCTAATATAAATTTTTTTGTAGAAAATGAAGGATTCAAAGGGCAAGTTTCAACTCAAGTATTACAAGAATTATATGAAAAAAATAATAGTGTAATACAAACTATCGACTTTAGAATGTTACAACCTAAATATATAGGGTTATTAGGAGAAAATAAAATTAACTTAATATCATGCTATCCAAAAATACAAGAACAATTTTTGGCATTAGGAGAGAAAGAAAGCTCTTTATTTTCTAAATGTATTGAAGAATATACTGAAAGAATGCAAACTGATGAATGGACAGTTTTAGCATATGAACTATTAGAAAACTTATCAAATGGAGAATATAAGGAATTATTAAATAATATAGACAATTCACAAGATTTATCTCAAGAAGACTTACATGCATTAACACAAGTATTACAAAACACAAACTGGTGTGAAATATCTAATCTAGACCAAATAAGAAATTTCGAAGAACTAAGAAAAAGTAAAAGCATTGAAATTATGGAAGATAGCAATGCTACTATTGAACAAAAACATAATGCTGTAGTACAAAAAATATTTGGTCATGATTTAAAATTTGCAAATAACATAATAGAAAAGTTTGGAGAAGACATAGAAAATATACATGATGGAGATATGAAAGATTATGTAAGATGTTTAAAATTATTAAATACTATAGAAGATGAAAAAATATTATCAGAAATATTTAATAGTTGCGAATTTGTTCAAACCGATAAAATAACTATCGAGAGAGGTTTAAAAAATGAATATGGTAAACTTTTCAATGAAGGATTATATAAGCCAGAAATAATGCAACTAATAGATAAAGCTAAAAATATATATGAGACAGGAACAGACTTTAAAATGTTAGTAACCTCAGTTGGAGCTTATGTTGAACATGAAATAGACGATTATAAAAAAGATTGGAATAGACCTGCTATTAGTTCACAGCATTTTTGTGCTTCTTACATTAGAAATGATATGATTGGAACAGCTCCTATAAATAGTATATGTTATGGATTTTCCGATATGAAAGAGGATGCATTAATGCTATCAGGCAATAGTGATATATATTCAGAAACAATTACATTTAAACCACACTCAGCTCATCAAGAAAAATATTATACTCCAGATCAGCAAATAAATAAAACTGATAATTATAACGAAATGTGCTTTAGAAGAATACAAAATGGAGAAAAAAAACAACCAGATTATATCGTGGTTTTTAGAAAAAATGGAAAAATTTCTAATATGAAACAAGCAAAAAAGGCATCAAAACAATGGAAAAATATGCCTATTGTTATAGTAGATATAGATAAATGTTTAGAAGCTGAAAGACAAAAACTTAATAATTTAATGCAAAAATATAAACAGAAACCAACTCTAGCGTTAACCAGAATGATAAACCAAAAGGTTAGGAATAATAGAGTTACAGATTACAAATTTGCTGTTGATATTAACGATGAATTGGAAAAAATGAATGATGAATATAATCAATTTGAAAAGCAAAAAGAAGAAAGAGCACAAAATATGCAAGAGTTAGAAATGAAAAGAGAAGGCGATAGCAGTAAAGAAAGTAAAATGCAAATACTTTATAGAACAGTTAAACAATCGGTGGAGGAAGATAAAGATGAACGATAATAAGTTTAGAAAAAGTCTTGAGATATCACCCAAAAAAGATGATAGTAATATTAATAGAATTGGAAAAAATGCTAGAATTGCTTTAAATATAATATTGAATAAAAAAGAAGAGTCAAGAAAAAGTAGATAAAATTAATAAGCAAGAGTGTATTTTTGAACTTGATTGTAAAATGTAAATTATTGAAAAGAAATACGAGGTATTTAGATACCTTGTATTTTTTATGAAAAAATGATAAAATTATTTATGATATTAACATTTAATCTTATTTAATTTTAATTAGATTTATATAAGATTATTTAGTTTAGAAAAACAAAGTTTATGACCCAAGTCGTGTAATTGGAAATTATGTTTACAAAAATCATAAAAAAAGCGAACGAATTACACGAATTTGTTCGGTAATTACACGAATTTTTAGGTTAATAGTTGTCATTTTTTTGGGTCATAAAGGAGGAAAAATGTTTAAATTAGTATCAAATTATAAGCCGACTGGTGACCAACCACAAGCAATAGAGTATTTATCAAAAGGAATAAAAGAAGGTAAGAAATTCCAGACTTTACTTGGTGTTACAGGTTCACGGAAAAACATTTACAATGGCAAATGTTATACAAAAAGTGCAAAAGCCGACACTTGTTTTAGCACATAATAAAACACTAGCTCGGACAATTATACTCAGAGTTTAAAGAGTTCTTTCCAGAGAACGCAGTAGAGTATTTCGTTAGCTATTATGATTATTACCAACCAGAAAGTTATATCCCATCATCTGATACGTATATAGAAAAAGATGCATCTATAAATGATGAAATAGATAAATTAAGACATTCTGCAACTCTTTCTTTATTTGAAAGAAAAGATGTAATTATAGTTTCATCTGTATCATGTATATATGGACTACGGTGATCCAATAGATTATCAAGATTTAATGCTTTCTATTCGTCCAGGAATGAACAAAGATAGAAATCAAATAATGAAAAAACTTATAAAAATGCAGTATACAAGAAATGAGATTGACTTTAAAAGAGGTACTTTTAGAGCTAAGGGTGATATATTAGAAATATATCCATCTAACCAAGAAGAAAGTGCATTAAGAATTGAATTTTGGGGAGATGAAATAGAAAAAATTACAGAAATAAATCCTTTAACTGGAAAACCTATAGGAACAAGAAAACATGTTTTAATTGCTCCAAATTCACATTATGTTGCATCAGAAGAAAAATTAAAGCATGCAATAGAAACAATTGAAGAAGAATTAAAAGATAGAATTGAATATTTTAAAAGTCAAAATAAATTAATAGAAGCACAAAGAATAGAAGAAAGAACAAATTTTGATATTGAAATGCTTATTGAAACTGGTTTTTGTCAAGGTATAGAAAATTATTCTAGACATATAAGTGGAAGAAAACCAGGCTCTCCACCATATACTTTATTTGATTATTTTCCAGATGATTTTTTACTTTTAATTGATGAATCACATGCAACTATACCACAAGTAAGGGCTATGCATAATGGAGATAGAGCAAGAAAAGAGGCTTTGGTTAAATATGGATTTAGACTTCCGTCTGCATTTGATAACAGACCATTAAAATTTAATGAATTTGAAGATAGAATAAATCAATGTATATTTGTAAGTGCAACACCAGCGAATTATGAAAAAGAAAATTCAAAAGATAATATAGTTGAACAAATAATTAGACCTACTGGATTGTTAGATCCTATAATAGAGGTTAAACCAGTAGAAAATCAAATAGATGATCTAATTAATGAAATACGTATAAGAATAGAAAAAAAAGAAAGAGTATTAGTAACAACACTTACCAAAAAACAAGCAGAAGACTTAAGTAATTATTTGAAAAGTCTTGATATAAAGGTGACTTACATGCATTCGGACATAAAGGCTTTGGAAAGAATGGAAATAATCAGGAATTTGAGATTGGGAGAGTTTGATGTATTAGTAGGAATAAATTTACTTCGTGAAGGATTAGATATTCCAGAAGTATCTCTTGTTGCAATATTAGATGCAGATAAGGAAGGATTCCTTCGTTCGGAGCGTTCGCTAATACAAACAATAGGAAGAGCAGCAAGAAATTCAGAAGGTAAAGTTATAATGTATGCAGATGAATTAACAGACAGTATGGAAATTGCAATATCTGAAACAAATAGAAGAAGGAAAATTCAACAAGAATACAACAAAAAACATAATATTATTCCTCAAACTATAAAAAAATCGGTAAGAGATACAATTAAAGCTACAATTATGGAAGATGTATCAACTAAATATGAAATTGGAAAAGATGAATCTGTAGAAGATGTAATAAGCAAATTAACAGATGAAATGTTAAAATATGCAACAGATATGGAATTTGAAAAAGCTGCAGAATTAAGAGACAAAATAAAAGAGTTAGAAGAATTTATTTAATTACTATAAAATATAGAAAACCCCATCCAAGAGGATGGGGAAAAGTCTGCTGAGTTTTTTACTCTTTAATTAGTTTGTACCATTTTTTCTACTGGCACGGGCTGCAATAACATGAATTTCTTGTGCCCAATTTGAAACCCTTGGAAAGGTTTCGATTACACCATAAATGTAATCAATAACAGCGGGTGGAATTCCATTTTTAAAGGCATCCTCCCATGAAACCGTAGAAGCTATCGGCTTATTACGGTTGTCTGTGGGTCTTACTACTGTAAACCCATTTTTTGTTAAGGATTTTTCTTCGCTTCCATATAGTGGTAGGATAGTAGAAAAGGTTCCTTTTTCAGCCATACGTAAAATAGTTTGTTCTCGAATCTCACGCCGAGATGGATTATTATGCATACTTTAAATCCTCCAAAAAATTATTTAGCAGACTTTTTAGTGATTAGCAAAAAAAATGATTTTTGCCATTTGCAAATCACTGTATTCATTATATTAACATATTATGTTGATAATTTCAATAGCAAATTTAATTAATCAATCTTTATTTAATTTCTAATATTTCCATATACAGTAGATATAATTTGTGGTATAATAATATTTGATTTTTATTTTATGGGGGCAAAAAAATGAATGATAATATAGTTATAAAAGGTGCAAAAGAACATAACCTTAAAAATATAAATTTAACAATACCTAGAGATAAATTAGTTGTTGTAACAGGACTTTCGGGATCAGGTAAATCTTCTCTTGCATTTGATACATTATATGCAGAAGGACAAAGAAGATATGTGGAGAGTCTATCTAGCTATGCTAGACAATTTTTAGGTTTAATGGAAAAGCCAAATGTAGAATCAATAGAAGGATTATCTCCCGCAATTTCTATAGATCAAAAAACAACATCAAGGAATCCACGTTCTACAGTTGGTACGGTAACAGAAATATATGATTATATTCGTCTTTTATATGCAAGAATTGGTGTTCCATATTGTCCAAATTGTGGCAAAAAAATAGAAAAGCAAAGTATAGATCAAATAGTTGATTCTCTTATGGAATTAGATGAAGGAACAAAAATTCAAATTTTAGCTCCAGTAATAAGAGGAAGAAAAGGAGAATTTGTAAAACTATTAGAAGGATTTTCAAAAGAAGGATTTGTTAGAGCAAGAATTGATGGACAAGTTGTTGAACTTACTGATGATTTACAGATAGATAGAAAGAAAAAGCATAATGTAGAAATAATTGTTGATAGACTAGTTATAAAAGAGAATATACGTAGTAGACTTACAGAAAGTGTTGAGATAGGATTAAAATATGCTAATAATATTGTTCTTGTAGATATTGTTGGAAACAAAGAAATGCTATTTAGCCAAAATTATGCGTGCCCTGATTGTGGTATTAGTTTTGAAGAATTAACTCCTAGAATGTTTTCCTTTAACAATCCTTTTGGTGCATGCCCAAGTTGTACAGGTATTGGATATATAATGAAAATGGATGAAGATTTAATTATTCCAGATAAAAATAAAACTCTTTATGATGGTGTAAAAGCATTTGGAGCAAGCACTATGAAAAGAGGAGATACTATGGCAAAAATGTATTTCGAGAGTATTGGAAGACACTATGGAGTAGACATAAAAGTTCCAATAAAAAAACTTCCTAGAGATTTTTTAAATAAAATATTATATGGAACAGGAGACGAAAAGATTGATTTTGAATATCAGTCGGCAGCTGGGATAAGAAAATTTACATCTCCATTTGAAGGAGTAATACCTACTTTGGAAAGAAGATATAGAGAAACGAAATCTCAAGGGATGAGAACGTTTTATGAATTATATATGACTAATAGTCATTGTGACGAATGTAATGGTGCAAGATTAAAAAAAGAGACTTTAGCGGTTAAAGTCGGAAGTAAAAATATATATGAATTAACAAATATGCCAATAAACAAGATAAAAGATTATATTTCCAATTTAAAGCTTACAAAAACACAAAATTTAATATCAGAACAGATAATTAAAGAAATAAATTTAAGATTACAATTTTTAATAGATGTTGGACTTGAATATTTGACTCTTTCAAGACCAGCTGGAACTTTATCAGGTGGAGAAGCACAGAGAATAAGACTTGCTACTCAAATAGGTTCAGGGTTGACTGGTGTATTATATATATTAGACGAACCAAGTATTGGTCTGCATCAAAGGGACAATGATAAATTACTTGCAACTTTAAAAAAATTAAGAGATTTAGGAAATACATTAATAGTAGTTGAACATGATGAAGATACTATGTATGCAGCAGATCAGGTTATAGATATTGGTCCAGGACCGGGTGTACATGGAGGAAATGTAATTGCACAACGGAACAGCGGAAGAGATAAAAGAAGTTTCAGAATCAATTACAGGTCAATATTTAAGTGGTAGAAAAAAAATACCAGTTCCTAAAAAAAGAAGAAAAGCAAAGCCAGTTTCTATTCAAATAAAAGGTGCATCTGAGAATAATTTAAAAAATTTAGACGTAAAAATACCATTAGGAGTATTTACATGTATAACAGGAGTGTCTGGTTCACGGAAAAAGTACGCTAGTGAATGAAGTATTATATAAAAATCTAGCAAAAGAATTATATAGAGCATCTGAAAAAGGTGGAAAATGTAAAGAAATTAGAGGAATAGAAAATATTGATAAAATAATAAATATTGATCAATCACCTATAGGAAGAACTCCTCGTTCTAATCCAGCAACATATACAGGTGTATTTGATTATATTAGAGATATTTTCGCCACAACTAATGAGGCTAAACTTAGAGGTTATCAAAAAGGTAGATTTAGTTTTAATGTATCTGGCGGAAGATGTGAAGCTTGCCAAGGTGATGGTGTTTTAAAAATTGAGATGCATTTTTTACCAGATGTATATGTACCATGCGAAGTTTGCAAAGGTAAAAGATATAACAAGGAAACATTAGAAGTTAAATATAAAGGAAAAAGCATTTCAGATATATTAGATATGACTGTTGAGGAAGCATTGGAATTTTTTTCTAATGTTCCAAGAATTAAACAAAAAATACAGACATTATATGATGTTGGACTAGGATATATTAAACTTCGGACAACCATCTACAACATTATCAGGTGGAGAAGCACAAAGAATTAAACTTGCAACCGAATTATCAAAAAGACCAACAGGTAAAACATTATATATATTGGATGAGCCTACAACAGGTCTTCATATAGCAGATATTCATAGATTAGTTGATATTCTTCACAGATTAGTTGATACAGGTAATACTATATTAGTTATAGAACATAATTTAGATTTAATAAAAACAGCAGATTACATTATTGATTTAGGACCAGAAGGTGGAGATAATGGAGGAGAGATAGTAGCAATAGGCACTCCAGAACAAATTGTAAAAAATGATAAATCTTATACAGGTAAATTTCTAAAGAAATATTTAAATTAAATATTATTATGTAATAAAGAAGGAAGAAAAAATTCTTCCTTCTATTAACTATCTACAGTTATTATTGTTTTGGTTATTGTTGTTGTTATCAATTCTATCATTTCTATTATTATTTTTGTTATTTTTGTTTTGTTGATTTTGTTTATTTTTATTATTTTCCATAGTTAAAGCACCTCCAAATTTTTTTGATACTTTTATTATCTGCAAAATACAAAAAAATATTCTATAATTATTTGTTAAATAGATTTTTTTGTTATATAATTCTAAATGTAGAAAATTTTGAATAAGAGGGAAATTTATGGAATTTTTAGTTAATTTGTTAAAAAATAAAAATAAAACAATTTCTACTATGGAATCATGTACAGGAGGTTTGTTAGCAAGCGAAATTACAAATATAAATGGTTCCAGTGATATATTTAAATTAGGATTGGTTACTTATTCAAACGAATATAAAGAATATTTTGGAGTATCAAAAAAAATAATAGATGAATATACTGTATACAGCAATGAAGTTTCAAGAGAAATGGCAAAGGTATCTTGTGATATAGCACATTCAGATTTTTCAATTGGAATAACAGGACTACTTGGAGTAAAAGACGATAAAAATGAAAGTGATAATATAAACTTAGTATATATATCTATTTATGATAAAGAAAAAAATATATTTTTTGATTTCAAAATAAATCCAATTGGAAAAACCAGATTGGATAAGAAACAATTTGTTATTAATTATATAAAGGAGAGATTATATGAAATATGTAAATAAGAAATTGGAGGAATTTAATAATTACATAAAAAATAAACGTGTAGCAATATTAGGACTTGGAGTTAGTAATATTCCGTTAATAGATTATCTTCATAGTCTAGGAGCTGAGATTGTATTATTCAATAATAAACCAATAGATACATTAGATTCTAATATATTGGATAAAATATATGAATATAAATTAGAATATTCATTTGGAGAAAATTATTTATCAAAATTAAATGGATTTGATGTTATTTTTAGAAGCCCATCATGCAGACCAGATTTACCGGAAATAAAAAAAGAAATAGCAAATGGTACCATACTTACATCAGAAATAGAGTTGGTTCTAGAATTATGTCCTGGTACAACAATAGGTGTAACAGGAAGTGATGGAAAAACAACAACAACTTCACTAATATATGAAATTTTAAAAGAAGAAAATTTAAACTGCTATCTAGGTGGAAATATAGGAATTCCCTTGTTTACTAAAATTGGAGAAATGAATCCCAATGATTTTATTGTATTAGAATTAAGTAGTTTTCAATTAATGACAATGACTATTAGTCCTGATATAGCAGTCATTACTAATATTAGTCCAAACCATTTGGATATACATAAATCATATGAGGAATATATAGAAGCAAAAGAAAATATTTTTAAATATCAAGATAAAGATGATTTACTAGTTTTAAATTATGATAATGAAATAACAAGAGAATTTGGAAAAAAAGCAAATTCAAAAATAATTTACTTTAGTAGTAAGACAAAATTAGATAGTGGAATAATACTAGATAATAATATAATTAAGGAATCAGACGGTGGATTAAGAAGACATTTAATTAATACGAAGAATATTAAATTAAGAGGAATACATAATTGTGAAAATATATGTGCAGCAATTGCTGCAACAAGTAAATTTGCATCAATTGATTCACAAGTTAAGGCAATTTCAAATTTTTCAGGAGTTAATCATAGGTTAGAGTTTGTAAAAGAAATAAATAAAGTAAAATGGTATAATGATTCAATTGCATCAAGTCCAACAAGAACAATTGCAGGATTAAATTCTTTTGATGAAAGTATTGTTTTAATTGCAGGAGGATATGACAAACATTTGGATTATAGACCTCTAGCAAGACCTATTCTAAATAAAGTTAGTAAATTAATATTACTTGGTCAAACTTCAGATAAAATATATCAAGAAGTTGTAAGAGAGTTAAATTTAGAAGGTAAGAGATTAGATATTTACAAAACTAATTCACTTGAAGAAGCAGTAAATAAAGCAAAGGAGGTAAGTAAAAAAGGAGATATTGTATTATTTTCTCCAGCAAGTGCAAGTTTTGACATGTTTAAAAATTTTGAAGAAAGAGGAAATAAATTTAAAGATTTAGTAAATAAATTGTAATTTGTTTTTGAGAGGTGAGAAGTAAGAGGTGAGAGGTGTGATTTCAGGTCTAGTCTTCGTAGCCTTTCCCTAATTTCTCATTTCTCACTTCTCACGTCCCACTTCTCAAATAACAATTCATCCAAAAGATTATAAATTCAAAATAATCTTTATTTTTTTGCACTAAATCAAAATATCTTGCATATTATATAACATCTATTAATTAGGAGGTTTAATAATGGATTATCAAAATTATGAAGACTATATGAGAAGTGTATTGGGGTATTCACCATATGTAGGAAACAACTATACATATACAAATGAACAAGAAGATGTTTATAATTATTCCAATAATGCTATGCCAATGCAACAAATTCAAGATTTAACAGCTTTTTATCCAGAAATATATAAGATTATATATCCAATGGTGTGTAAAGCTTGTAATGTTAATATGAGCAGAGAACTTACAAAGGAATTATTAGATCAAATGACAGATGAAATATATAAAAATGTGGAACCAGAACAAGAAACAGAGTGCGTTTCGAGAAATAATCCTCCATTAAAAAATGGTGATGTAAGAAACCCAAATGCAAAAGAGCCAGAAGTACAAGTAAAAGAAACTAGACAAACAAACTTTTTACTTAGAGATTTAATTAAAATATTATTATTAAGGGAGTGGGGAAGACCAGGTAGACCACCAATGCGACCTCCATTTCCTCCAGATGGAAGGCCACCTATGGGACCTGGAGGACCGGGAATGCCACCACCTCCAAGACCAGGAAATGGAAGACCACCTATGGGATCACCTCCACAAAGACCAAGATATTTTTAAGATAAAAGAGGCAATTTTGCTTCTTTTTTTATTGTTGTAAATTATATGTAAATTGTATAATAAAACTGAGTAAAAGTTCTCAAGTAAAATTGAACAAAATGCCATTTTTATGAATATTTTTCCAAAAATAATACAAAATAAATTTATATATAAAATTATTTAGGAGGAAAAATATGAAAGTAAGAGAATGTATGTGTAATGAAGTGGCTTGTGTTAATCCAAATTCAACAATAAGCGATGTTGCTAAATTAATGCTTGATAAGCACGTAGGTTGTATACCAGTATGCGATAACGATAAAGTTGTTGGGCTAGTGACTGATAGAGACCTAATATTAAGAAGTTTAGCTTGTGAAAAAGATATTAAGAAGACTCCAGTAAGTGAAGTAATGACTACAAAGGTTTTTAATGTATCTCCAGATGCAGAAGTATCAGAGGCAAGAAAAATAATGCGCGACTGTCAAATAAGAAGAGTTCCTGTTATAGAAAACGATATGCTAGTTGGAATAATAACACTAGGAGATTTAGCAAATAATCAAAATGTTACATCACAAGAAGTTTCAGATACAGTAGAAGGGATATGTAAATGTCATCAAAATTCTAAAAATGCAGAATAGATTTGCAAATATTAACATAATATGTTATAATGTATTTAATGATACACTTTTAGCGTATCAAAAAATTTTAAGAAAGGAGGTCTTCATGTATGAAGACCGCAAGTCAAATTAAAGAAAAAACTTCTAAAACACGGGAAGAGAGTCGATTAAAAGGTGTTGAAAGATATCTCAAGGTTCTCGATGCTGCATCCGAAGAGATGTACGAGAAAGAGATAAATTTCGTACTCATTAACTTTGATGATACGTGTGCTTGCAACGTACTAAGAGAGCCAGAAATTAAAAAGTGGCTACAAGATGCAGGGCTAGAACTACACCTCTTTATTGGACCAGACGCAATTCTTAGCTTACCCACCTAATGTCTCTTGCATTCCCCGAGTAGACAAAATATCTGCTCGGGGAATTTCCCATTTTTAAATATAGTAGAAATAGGAATAATGTTCATGATTAATTCAAACAAACAACAATTTATCTTATTCTTAATCTTCAACGAATAATTACCTTATTTTTACATATACTTATAGTACAAGCTAATTTGAGGTAGAGGTGTATGTTATTTGGTAATTGATATGGGGTATTTTACAAAAGTATTAAAAAAAATATTGGTATTAATAGTCACCTTAATTGCCATATACTTATCATTTAAATTGGCTCTATTTTATATACCATTTTTAATTGGATTTATAATATCTTTGTTAATTGAACCACTAATAAAAATTATAAATAAAAAGACAAAATTAACAAGAAAAACAAGTGCTATAATTGTAATGTTATGTATATTTACTATATTAATATCTCTTATAGTTTTTGGTGTGATAAGCTTAGTTACAGAAGCATCTAATCTATTACAAAGTTTAAATATTTATATAGAAAAAATATATAATCAAATTCAGAAATATATAAATGCTATAGAATTTGATAAAATAGAAATACCTAGTCAAGTTGTAGCGATAATAAATTCTTCAACAAATAATTTTTTAGATTTTATAAGCAAATGGGTAAGCAGTTTATTAACATCAATATTACAGGGATTTACATCATTACCAATAATAGGAATATATATTGCAATTACAGTTCTTTCAACATATTTTATATGTGCAGATAGATTATATATTTTAGACCAGTTAGAACATCATTTCCCAAAAGTATGGGTGAAAAAGTTTGGAATACATTTAAAAAAATTAATTGCAACTTTGGGCGGATATTTAAAAGCAGAAGCAACATTAGTATTAATATCGTTTGTTGAAGTTTTAATAGGTTTATATATTTTTAAATGGATGGGATTAAATGTTGGATATCCACTTCTTGCTGCTTTAGGAATAGGATTTGTCGATGCACTTCCAATACTTCGGTTCTGGAACAGTAATGATACCTTGGGCAATAATATCAGCAATTAATGGAGATATTAAGCTTGCTATTGCTTTATTTATCTTGTTTGCAATAATAATGATTGTACATCAATTATTAGAACCAAGAATAGTAAGTGGACACATAGGTATTCATCCAATATTTACTCTTATAGCTATGTATACAGGATTTAAATTATCTGGTGTATTAGGATTATTTATTGGACCAATTGTTTTAATAATACTTCAAAACGTATTTGAAACAATGATTGATAATGGAATTGTAAAAACATTGCTAGATAGGAGGTAATTTGCAAGAATTAAAATAAAATGGTATAATAAATATACGATATGCGTTAGTGTGTCGAATCATTATGAAAGGGGGTCTTCTTAATGAAGACCGCAAATCAAATCAGTGCTAAAATTAGTCAAGACAAAGCAATACGGTTAAATAACCGTAAAAATGACCTTATACATGCTCTTGAGATAACTACAGAGCGAATGTATAATGAGGGAAAAAGGCGTTATGATGTATGCCTAAGACCTCGTCTTACAATTCAGGAGAGAGCAATTCTCGAAAGCACTGACGTAAACGAGTGGCTTAAAACAAATGGCTTTTCGCTTTATAAAGGTGTTAACTTAACCGAAGGAGTTTATTTGTTGACACTGCGGATTGATAAAGTATGAGCCACTTAAGAAATCCTCTAACAGATTTTTCTGATGGAGGATTTTGCTTTAAAATATAGCGGAAGTTGGAATATATGTATCATCAGGCGGATATACATATATATCATCGTTTGGCTTTTCTATTTGTTTTATTTTTTTTACTTGTATAACAGGCATATTTCCATGATATGTGCCTTGAGTTATTTCTCCAGTTATTTCTACCCATGATTCATTATCAAAATTTTTTGCTTCTTTACAGTCACATAGAAAACCTACTACTAATGTTTGTATATCAGAACTTACAATCATATCTCTTGCTAAAACAAATTCTGTTTCTTTAAAATCTAATAATCTGTAAACATATCCTGTAAAACAAATTTTTTTTCCTATGTAATTATCTATATTATCATGAACAGATTTAAGTATGTCTGTATAATTTTCGGCAGTTAAATACATAATTTGTTCTTCATCTATTTCATCTTTTACCTTAAAGCTATTTTTATATATTTTATATGCAGATATACAAAAATATAATGTTATAGCAATTGCAACAAGAATAAATAAAACTTTTACCAATGCCTTTCTATTAAATTTAAAATTATATATAAACATTTAATCAATCCTTTCATATATATTATATTTTTATTAAGTTCTTTTCCTACAGCTATTCACTAGTACGGAGGAAAAAATTTCATTTCAGCGAAATCCTCACGCATGGACGCTCAAATTACAATTTATTTAACATTTTCTTTTAAATTGTATGTTAAATTCTTGCAATATATGCCAGTTCATGATATATTATTTAGATGTTAGAGATTAGAAAATTAGAAGTTAGAAAGAGGGTTAAACAAAATGGGATTATTAAACAAAATATTTGGTTCATATAGTGATAAAGAAGTAAAAAGAGTAATGCCTATAGTTGAAAAAATAAATGGATTGGAGGATAGTATATCAAAGCTTTCAGACAATGAGTTAAAAGGTAAAACAGCTGAATTTAAGCAAAGAATATTACAGGGAGAAACATTAGATGATTTACTTCCAGAATGTTTTGCAGTAGTTCGTGAAGCGTCAAAGAGAGTTCTTGGGATGAGACATTTTGACGTGCAATTAATAGGTGGAATTATTCTTCATCAAGGAAGAATTGCTGAAATGAAAACAGGTGAAGGAAAAACATTAGTCGCAACATTACCTGTGTATTTAAATGCGCTATCAGGCAAAGGCGTTCATGTTGTAACAGTAAATGACTACTTAGCAAAAAGAGATAGTGAATGGATGGGAAAATTATATAAATTTTTAGGACTTTCTGTAGGACTTGTAATTGCAGGAATGGATAATAACCAAAAACAAGCTGCATACAATTGTGATATTACATATGGTACAAACAATGAATATGGATTTGATTATTTAAGAGATAATATGGTTATATATAAAAATCAAATGGTTCAAAGACCATTAAATTATGCAATAGTAGATGAGATAGATAGTATATTAATAGATGAAGCACGTACACCTTTAATTATATCTGGATCTGCAGCAGAATCATCTGTTTTATACAAACAAGCAAATGATTTTGTAAAAAGGTTAAAACCAAAAGTTTTAGTAGAAGAAGACGTAAAAGATTTTGACCAAGCAGAGGACAATGAAAAATATGATTATATAGTTGATTTAAAAGCAAAATCAGCATCTCTTACACAAAAGGGAATAAAAAAGGCAGAAGAGTTCTTTAAGCTAGAAAATTTAAATGATATAGACAACTCAGATATAGTTCATCATATAAACCAAGCTCTTCATGCTCATGGCGTAATGAAAAGAGATATAGATTATATAGTAAAAGATGGAGAGGTTTTGATTGTTGACGAATTTACAGGAAGAATTATGTATGGTAGAAGATACAATAATGGACTTCATCAAGCAATAGAGGCAAAGGAAAATGTAAAAATTGCAAATGAGTCAAAGACACTTGCAACAATAACATTCCAAAATTATTTTAGAATGTATGATAAACTTGCAGGTATGACTGGTACAGCTATGACAGAGGAAAATGAATTTAGAGAAATTTATAATCTAGATGTAATTTCAATTCCAACTAATAAACCTATGATAAGAATTGATAATAATGATATTATATATAAAAATGAAAATGCTAAATTTAGAGCTGTTGTAGAAGATATAAAAGAAAGTTATAAAAAAGGACAACCAGTACTTGTTGGTACAGTTTCAATAGAAAAGTCTGAAAAATTAAGCAGTATTTTAAAAAGAGAAGGTATAAAACATGAAGTATTAAATGCTAAATATCATGAAAAAGAAGCTCAAATCATAGCACAAGCAGGTAAATATGGAGCAGTAACAATTGCTACAAATATGGCAGGTCGTGGTACTGATATTATGCTTGGTGGAAATAGCGAATTTTTAGCAAAACAAGAAATGAAAAAACATGGATTTAGTGATGAATTAGTAGAAGAAGCTACAGCACATAATGAAACTGACGATGAGCAAATATTAAATGCAAGAAAAACATTTGCTGAATATGAAGAAAAATTTGAAAAAGAGATTAAAGATGAAAAACAAAAAGTAATTGATGCAGGTGGACTTAAAATAATTGGTACAGAAAGACATGAATCAAGAAGAATAGATAATCAGCTTCGTGGACGTAGTGGACGTCAAGGTGATATAGGTGAAACAAGATTTTATATTGCACTTGACGATGATTTAATGAAAATATTTGGTGGAGATATGGTTACATCTGTATATAATACACTTGGCGCAGATGAAAATATGCCACTTCAAATGGGAATACTTTCTAAAGCTGTTGAAAATGCTCAAAGAAAAGTAGAAGGAAAACATTTTAGTATCCGTAAGCACGTTCTTCAATATGATGATGTTATGAATACTCAAAGAGAAATTATTTATAAACAAAGAAGAGAAGTATTAGATGGAGAAAATATTCATGATAATATAATTAATATGATAGAAAGTGTAGCTGAAGAAACAGTTACAACACATATATCAGATTCTGAATTTAATAAAGAGGGACTACTTCAAGATGTTAAGACAATATTCGGTGTTACATCTCTTGAAAGTTTAAATTCAAAAAATATTAATGAACAAAAAGTTATAGAAGAATTAAAACAAAAAGCCTTAGAAAAATATTCTAAAAAAGCAGAAGAAATTGGTCAAGATCAATTATCAGAACTTGAAAGAGTTGTTATGTTAAAAGTGGTTGATCAAAAATGGATGGATCACATAGATAGCATGGACGAATTAAAAGATGGTATAGGGCTTAGAGCATATGGACAGAAAGATCCTGTTGTTCAATATAGGATTGAAGGATTTGATATGTTTGACCAAATGGTAAATGATATAAAAATTGATGTTGTTAAAATTTTATTAAATATAAATAGAGTCCAAAACCTAGAGAGAAAACAAACTGTAAAAATCACAAGCCAAGGTCTACAAGAAGCAGCAGAAAGTCTTAGAGGAGATATGCAAAAAGAAAGCAAAGAAGTTACTCATACACCAGTTGTTAATAATGAACCAAAGGTTGGAAGAAATGACCCATGTCCATGTGGAAGTGGTAAGAAATATAAAAACTGTTGTGGAAAAAATCAGTAATATCAATATCTGTATAAATTATAAAAATATAAAAGAAGTGAAGACATATAAGATTAGGACAAGATGAAGAACATGATAAAAATTCTATAATAATATTAATGAAACTAAATAAAAGAGCATGGAATCAGACTATAAGAAATAGAGGTAAAATTATAAAGACATTATTAGAAAAGCCATTAACAAATTCTCCTATCCATATTTTAGCTATACAGAGAATGAATAATTTGGCATTGAAAATTTCAAAAAAGGACAAAACAGATATAGTGGAAGAAAGATAAATATATATAAATAAAATATTCTGATAACAGTGAATAGAGAAAAATGAAAAGTGAAGAGTACAAAATGCTTCGCATTTTGGAAAGGAGGTGTACAAAAGATGAATAAAAAAACAATTATATATATTTGCTGTGCAATAGCTATAATTCTTATAATTGCATTTGCAACATATTTTATTGTAAAAAATGTTAGTAAAACTGAAGATGATAATAGTAGTGTAGAAAAAATAACGATAACAAGATATGACAATGATTCTAATGTCGATAAAGAAATTGAAATAACAGATAAAAAACAACTTAAAGAATTGAAAAATATATGTGAAAGTCCATCATTAGAACAAGATGATACAACTATAAATCTTGCTATAAAAAATGATGTAAAAGTTGACTTTAATAATGGTGTATTTTTTATGATTCAGTTAGAACTTGAAGAATATTGCTATTATGAAGATGCAAATACAAATACAAAACTTATAATAAAGATGCCACAAGGACTTTTAGAAAAAGTAAATGATATTTTGGCAAAGAATTAATAAAATTAAAAGTAAGGGGTGTAATTTTGTGATAGAGTTAGAAGATAACAAACGTAAGTTTTTGAATATAAAAAACAGATTAAAAACAATAGGTGATTCACTTTGACATTGCAAATTTGCAGGATGAACTAAAAGAATTAGAAATAAAAACAAATACACCTGATTTTTGGAAAAATCTTGAACAAAGCACTCCAATATTATCTAAAATTAAAGAAATAAAAAATAAATTAGACACTTATAATAAAATAGAATCTGAACTTTCAAATCTTGAAAGCTTAAATGATTTATTAATTTTAGAATATGATAGTGAATTAGCAAAGGAATTAATTAATAGCACAATTAATTTAGAAAATAAAATAGAAAAATTAGAATTACAAACGCTTTTATCCGGTAAATATGATAAAAATAATGCAATTCTAACACTTCATCCAGGTGCTCGGAGGCACAGAGTCTCAAGATTGGGTAGAGATGTTATATAGGATGTATTCTAGATGGTCTACAAGTAATGGATACACAGTAAAAGAATTAGATTACTTAGAAGGTGATGAAGCTGGAATCAAAAGTGTAACATTTTTAGTTTCTGGTGAAAATGCTTATGGCTATCTTAAGGGTGAAATGGGAGTACATAGATTAGTTAGAATTTCTCCTTTTGATAGTGGTGGAAGAAGACATACATCTTTCGCTTCATTAGAAGTATTACCTGAAATAACCGAAGATATTGTTTTAGAAATCAATCCAGAAGATTTAAGAATTGATACATATAGAGCATCACGGAGCAGGAGGACAACATATTAATAAAACAGATTCTGCAGTAAGAATAACACATATTCCTACCAATATTGTAGTTTCGTGTCAATCAGAAAGGTCACAAACTCAAAATAAAGAAACTGCAATGAAAATGCTTAAATCTAAACTATTAGAATTAAAAGAAAAAGAAAAAAAAGATAGAATAGAAGATTTAAAGGGTGATCAAAAAGATATAGCATGGGGAAGCCAGATTCGTTCATACGTATTTTGTCCATATACATTAGTAAAAGATCATAGGACTAATTATGAAGTAGGTAATGTTGAAGCAGTAATGAATGGTGAATTAAATGATTTTATGGAGAGTTATTTAAAATTTATATCTAAAAATAAAGAACAAAAATAATTATAAATAATATAATATATTGTAAGAGTATTATTTTGCTTTTATATAAATAGAATTTAAATTTAGATTTTATTTATACTTGAATAATAAAGAGGTGCCAATGTATATGGGCATAGTAGTACAAAAATTTGGTGGAACATCTGTAGCAGATAAGGATAAACTACTAAATGTATGCAATCATATTATAAAAGAATATAATTCAAATAATAAAGTAGTTGTTGTAGTTTCTGCACAAGGAAAAACAACAGATATGTTAGTTCAAGAAGAAAAGGAAATATCAGAAAATCCAGATAAACGAGAACATGATGTTTTGCTTTCAACTGGAGAGCAAATAACCATATCTAAGCTTGCAATGTACTTAAAAAAACTTGGATATGATGCGATATCATATACAGGTTGGCAAGTTCCAATTATAACAGATAATATATACGGTAATGCAAATATTATCGATATAAATACCGATAATATATTAAAACAGTTAGAAAATGATAAAATAGTTGTCGTAGCTGGTTTTCAGGGAATCACAAAGTTAGGAGATATAACAACTCTTGGAAGAGGAGGATCTGATACTACAGCTGTAGCGTTAGCTGCATATTTAAAAGCAGATAAATTATATATATATACAGATGTAGATGGTGTATATACAGAAGATCCAAATATAAATCCTAAAGCAATGAAATACAACACAATTTCATATGATAAAATGATAGAAATGGCTAAAAACGGTGCGAAAGTGTTGCACACGAAATGCGTTGAAATGGCTAAAAAATATAATGTTCCAATAATAGTAAAATCTACTTTCGTGGAAAATGATGGAACTATAGTTAAATAAGTAATTAAGGCAGACAAATAAAGTCTGCCTTTTATATGTGTAATATTTTGTCGAACGATTTTTATTGTTAAAAAAATAGTAATAATATATAATCCTAAATTTGACAGTTAAGCCATGAAAATATTGATATACCAATACTTTCATGGCTTTAAAAGTGCACAAT
>CANPYN010000015.1 GCA_947588635.1 uncultured Clostridia bacterium | reverse complement strand
ATGTTATTTTTGGTAAGCTTTCTTTTTTTAACTATATAGGTCGTATATCTTTTCCTATATTTGCTTTTCAAATATCAGAAGGATATATACATACTAAAAACCTTAAAAAATATTTTTTAAGGTTATTTATATTTGCACTTATTTCTCAAATTCCTTTTATGCTTTTTTATAAAATTATTTCTAATGAATTTGAGTTAAATGTATTCTTTACATTGCTATTAGGACTTGCCTGTATTTATATTTATGATAAATCTAAATATAAATCTATTGCAATAATTTTATCTATTGCTATTGGTTTTATTGCAGAGTTTACACATTGCGATTATGGCATTTATGGTGTTGCTATTATTTTATTATTTTACATTTTTAAGAATAATATTGCGCTTTCTTCTTTATTTTTTATTTTAGCCACTGCTATTAAATATGTTATCCCTTCTTTAAAATTTGGGTTATATAATATATATTTTTGCTTATTTATTTGCACAATTATTCCTATTATATTTATTAACTTATATAATGGTAAAAAAGGTAAAGATACCAAATATTTACTATATTTATTCTATCCTATTCACTTGTTATTAATTTATGGAATTTCTTTGATTATATGAATTAAATTATAAAAGATTTAAAAATGTTTCTAATTCTATATCTGCTTGTTCTAAGATGCTCTTTAGTGTTCCTCTCGCTATTTCTTTGTGCATTGGAATTATATAAATTCTTTGCGTTTTCAAATTTTTATATTTTGCATGACTTCCTTTTTGTGATATTTTTTTAAATCCAACCTTTGATAATGCATTTATTATTTGATTGGGTGGCAATATTGGATATTTTGAACTCATATTGCCACCTCCAATGTTGTAATAAAAATTTCTTTTGGTTTAACTGGTTCTTCACTCTCATTATATAACTCTATTGCTTCCTTTAAATTTTTTAATGCTTCTTCTATTGTTTTTCCTTGTGAGGCAACATTATTATCTAAACATTTTGCTACATACCAGTCTTCTTCTTTTTGTATTATTACATTATACTTTATACTCATGATATTTCTCTCCTTTCTAAAAGGATTATAACATCTAAACAAAAATATGGCAATATTTACAATGAAAAGTTTATTCCTCGTGCTACTACATCTTTCATATTTTCTATTAAATCATCTATTTCTTTTGGTGTTACTATTAAATTATATTCTTTAGGTATTAAAGCATCTCTTATAATACCATATTTATCTTCATCTTTTAATTTATTTAAATATTCATTTGAATTTCCTTCATCTTGCAGCTTTTCAATAAATATATCTATACTATCTGCTGCAATTGTTGCTGCATCTACAACCATTGGCACACCTATTGCAATTACTGGAACACCTAGTGTATTTATACTTATTTCATTTCTTTTATTTCCTACTCCCGCTCCTGGTACAATTCCTGTATCAGACAATTGTACTGTACTACTTATTCTTTCTATACTTTTTGATGCTAAACTATCTATTACTATTATTAACTTTGGTTTAATATTATCAACAATTCCTTTAATTACTTCCATTGTTTCTATACCAGTTGTCCCAAGTACACCTGGTGCTATTGCACTTACTGGTCTTGCATTTTCATCTAAATATTGTGGTGCATATTTAATCAAATGCCTTGTAATATCTATTTCAGAAACAACTTTTGGTCCGAAGTGAATCTGGTGTTACATATATATTTCCAAGACCTACAACTAAAATATCTCCTTCTTTTTCTACATGCTTATTTATAAGTTCTTTTAATTCTTTTGTAACTATTTCTGATGCCTTTTGTATCTCCTCTTCTTCAGCAACTTTTAAATCTTTTATATCAATCGTAATATATGTGCCAATCGGCTTACCAATAGCTTCTTCTCCTTGTTTATCTGTAATTTTTACTCTATTTGTTTTTATATTATCTCCTTCATCAATAGTTTCTGTTTCAACTCCTGGAATTTCATCTAATTTATTTGCTTTTTTAAAAATGTCTCTTCTTTCGTCAGCCATATCGGTATTAAAATTTATCATACAAATCACCTCTTTACTATTTTTAGTAAAAAAGGTGATTTTATACAGTTATTTTGTATAATCTCTTTCTAATCTTTCTGCAAGTTCAAATCTATATTTTTGACCTGTAATGTTGTCTTTTCTATTTACGTCAATTTTTTCTAAAAACATTGTCTCTCTTCTTACCCAAACTTTAGAATCTTCTCTATCGTATATTGGTTTATATATAACCATTCTCTCTTTTGTTTCGGAATCTAACGCAATATTTTCTACAAAATAATAATTTCCTTTAAAGTGTCTATACACTTTACCTATTTTCACTTGATTCATTTAATCACCTTCTTTTAATTTGTAATTATTTACATTTTATGTTATAATTATGTTAATCTTATTTAAGGAGGTTATAACATGCCTAAACTCAATCCACAGGGAAGGATTGTAATTCCTTCATGTCTTCGGATAAAACTCTCTTATACCCTATCATCAGAAATAGCAATTTGCTGTAACGATAGTAAAAGAGTTTATTTACTAAATTCTGATACTATATCTGATGAAAAAATAATATGTTTTGTAAAAATGGATAATAAGAGTCGAATCATCCTTACTAGTGAAGTTTTAGAGTATTTGGATGCATGTAAAGAAGATACTTTTATTGTATACCTTCAAGCAGACAAAATATACATCGAAAAACTACGGCATGGGCAGGATTAGGAGTAAAATTCTAATCCTGTTTTTAAATTTCGATTCTATCCTTAAATTTATTTTGAATTTGTTTTTTTAATTGTTTGTTTTTCTCCTTTTCTAAATTTGGATCATCTTCCATAATCTTAATTGCAACACTTTGAATAGATTTAAGCATTTCAACATCTTCAAATAAATTTGCAATTTTAAGTTCTGGAAGGCCATGCTGTCTTGTTCCAAAGAATTCCCCTGAACCACGAAGCTCTAAATCCTTTTCAGAAATTATAAAGCCATTATTTGTTTCTGTCATAACTTTCATTCTTTGCCTAATATTTTCGCTATTTCCCTGATATTTTAATATACAATAAGATTTATAACTTCCACGCCCTACTCTTCCTCTTAATTGATGAAGTGTTGCAAGTCCAAATCTTTCTGCATTTTCTATTACCATTATATTACTATTTGGAACATCTACTCCTACTTCTATTACAGTTGTTGAAATTAAAACCTGAATTTCTCCTGCTTTAAACTTTTCCATAACTTCATCTTTTTCTTTAGGTTTTAGTTTTCCATGCAAATATTCAACAGTATATCCATTAAATATTTGCTTATATTTTTCAAATAATTCTAATACAGATTTTGCATCTATTTCTTCTGATTCTTCTACTAATGGGCAAACAATATAACATTGTCTTCCCTCGTCCAATTGCTTTTTTATAAAATTATTTACTCTTTCTTCCATTTGCTTTGTTACAGCAAATGTATCTATTTTCTTTCTGTTTGGTGGGAGTTCATCTATTATAGAAATGTCTAAATCTCCGTAAAGGATAAGTGCAAGTGTTCTTGGTATTGGAGTTGCAGTCATAACTAGTACATCTGGACTTTCACCTTTATTGTTAATTGTTCCTCTTTGCCTTACTCCAAATCTATGTTGCTCATCAGTTATTGCAAGTCCTAAATTTTTAAATATAACGTTTTCTTCAAGTAAGCTATGTGTACCAATTAAGATATCTATCTCTCCATTTTTTAATCTTTGCAAAATATCTTCTTTTTGTTTTTTGCTGATTCCACTTACTAACAATTCACACTTTATATTAAACTTAGATAAAATATCTTCAAAATTTTTTAAATGCTGTTTGCTAAGTATGGCTGTAGGAGCCATTACAGCTACTTGATATCCAGATTTTACTGCTTTATATGCTGCAACTATTGATACTGCTGTTTTTCCGTGATCCGACATCTCCTTGAAGAAGTCTATTCATTGGATTTTCAGATTCCATATCTCTATCTATTTCTTCTAAAACCCTTAACTGTGCTTTTGTAAGATTAAATGGAAGTTCTTTTATTACATCTTGCATTTTAACATTTTTATTAAACTCTATCCCCCTTTTATTTACACTGTATTTTGTTTTTAAATTAAGAAGAGCAAGTTGCATAACTAGCAATTCTTCAAATACTAATCTTTTTTTAGCCTTGTTATAGTCTTCAAAATTCCTTGGAAAATGTATATCATGAATTGCTTTGTTAATATCATCTAATTTATATTTATCTATTAAATAATTGGGCAGAGTTTCTTCTAAATCTTCCTTTACTTCTTTTAGTCCATTTTCAATTATTTGTCTTATAACATTTTGCGACAAATTATATGTAAGTGGATATAATGGAATTATTTTGCCAGTATTTTTGTTTGTATTTTCATCATCAAATACTGGTGAATTCATTTCAATAAATCCAATCCTTTTCTTTACTTTCCCATAAAATTTATAGCTTTGGCCAAGTTTAAATCTGTTCTTTAAATAACCCTGATTAAACCATGTAATTTGGCATAAACCTGTTTCATCTCTTACAGATAGTTTATATATAACCATGTTTTTTCTTATTCTTTTTTCAATCATTTTTGAAACGCATATAGCCTCAACAAGAGCTTCTTCACCATCTTCTAATTCTGCAATATGTTTTGGCTTTCCTCTATCTTCATAATCTCTTGGAAAATATGTTATTAAATCTTCTAAAGTAAATATACCTAAAGTATTTAAAAGTTTTGCCCTTGCAGGTCCTACTCCTTTTATGAACTTTACATCTTTACTTAAATCTAACATTTACTACTCCTTAAATAATTTATTTAATCTCTATTAACTTATATTTAAGTCCAGTATTTCTTCTTTTTATATCTGTATTTTGAATCATAAAATCAATAATATTTTTATTGCTAATAACTATTAAAAGCTCTTTTGCGCGAGTTAGTGCTGTATATAATAAATTTCTTGTAAGTAGCATCGGTGAACTTTGAGGAATTGCAAGTATTACCACATCAAATTCACTTCCGTTGTGATTTATGTATTGTTATGCTATAGCTATGTTCAAGTTCATCAAGATTTGTAAAATCATACCAGGCTACTTTTTCATCATCAAAACATACTTCAATTTGCTTTTCATTTTCATCAATTGAGTTTATTCTACCAAGTTCCCCATTAAAAATTCCAGCTCCTGCTTCTATTTTATCATCTATTTCTTTTTCCCAATAAATATCATAATTATTTTTTACTTGCATTACTCTATCGCCTGGTCTAAATACTCTTCCTCCATGTTGTTTTTCAATATTAACTTTTGGATTAAGCACATTCTGAAGTTCTTTGTTTAGTTCCTTTGTACCAAGTATTCCTTTTTTTGTTGGAGTTAAAACTTGAATATTCTTAAAGAAATCATAATTCCCATAGTTTTGAAGTCTCCCAGAGCAAAGCGAAATAACGTCTTGTAGGATTTTTTCTTGGGACATTTCATTTATGTAGAAAAAATCTTCTAATTTATCTTTTGATTCTTCTACACCAATAAATCCTTCTCCATTATTTACTCTATGTGCATTTGTTATTATTTTACTTTTAGCAGCTTGTCTAAATATTTTGTTTAATTCTATTGTTTTAATAGCATTGGACTCTATTATGTCTTGCAGAACGTTACCCGGTCCTACTGATGGAAGCTGATTTATATCTCCAACTAATATTAATTTTGTACCTAAATAAATTGCTTTTAAAATATGATTCATTAAAAACATATCTACCATAGACATTTCATCTATTATTACTACATCTGCATCTATTGGAGTAATTGGATAATCTACTGATAAATAATCATCTTGATCATCTAACTTTCTTATTTCTAATAGCCTATGAATTGTTGTTGCTTCTTCACCAGATTGTTCTTGCATTCTTTTTGCAGCTCTTCCCGTAGGAGCACAAAGTACTACTTTCATTTTTCTTGTTTTATAAATATCAATTATTGTTTTTATTATTGTTGTTTTACCAGTTCCAGGTCCTCCTGTAATTATACATACATTATTATCATTTACAGCACTTACTGCTTTTCTTTGTTCTTCTGATAAAATTATATCTTGTTTTTTTTCTACTTTTTCAAGTTCTAATTTAAAGTTTTTCATTTTCTTTATATTTTTTGTATCATTTAACGCAATTAATTTATCTGCTATATTCTTCTCTGCAATATAGAAATTATTAAGATATATCCATTCCTTTTCTTCTCTTTCCTCTATAAATATATTTTCAGTTGCTTTTAAATCTATTATCTCTTCTTCTATTTGAGTTGCATCTATTTCTAATAAATTTGATACAAATTTAACTAAATTTTCATATATTACACAAGAATTACCATTACGACTTGCAATAACTAAACTATATTTTATAGCACTTTCAATTCTCTTTGGATTTTCCTTTGATATTCCTAAATCCATTGCCATTTTATCTATTTTTTTAAAATCCACTCCATAAGTAATATCTATTAATATATATGGATTTTCTTCTATTTTTTCTATTGCGTCTTTACCTAAAGCTTCATATACTTTTTTGCTATTTTGACTTGCAATTCCGAAATTTTTCTAAGAAACCTACAATTTGCCATAGTTCCCATTTTTCATTAAACTCATCTGCAATTTCTATTGCTTTTTCCTTCGATATTCCTTTTATATTTGCTAATTTATATGGTTCAAATTTAAAAACAGATATTGTTTCTTCTTTAAAATTATCAACTATTCTTTTTGCAATTGCAGGCCCTACACCTTTTATTATCCCACCTGCCAAATATTTTTCTAATGCCTCTAGAGTTTGTGGCATTATTTTTTCAAATGTTTGTATTTTAAATTGTCTTCCATAATCAGGGTGATTTACAAAGTTTCCAACTAATAGTAGGCTATCTCCCTTATCTATAAAAGGTAGATAGCCTACTATTGTTGTTAACTCTTCTTCTGTTTCAAACTCTGCTATTGTATAACTATTTACTTCATTTTGATATATAATTTCTGAAATCTGCCCTTTTAGCTCCAAATTATTTCTCCTATCTATTTTTATTACATATTATATATCACAAATAAAGCTATATGTAAATTATTTTTTATCCATATTATCTATTAAATCCTTACAATTTTTCCAATCCATGGTATTTATAACACTATAATCTTGCTGTAGTTTTTTAGCTATTTCTTTTGTCTTATCAGTGGATCCCAAATCAGTTATTATTACATTTTTTACGCAGTCCTCTTTTCCATATAATATTCTAAACAAAATTGAACGCATAAATCCTTCTATTTTTTCTTCTTGATTTTTCACAGCAATTATAAAATATATACCATCAGATTCTAATTTAGTACATGTACATATGTAATATATAGTCTTTATAATTTCTATTAATCCATATAAAGCAAGTACCCAAATCACGGCATTTGTAATAAAATCCAACATATAATTCACTCCTGTGATATTATATGTTTTTATTAAATTTTCGTTCCTCTGAAAAAATTCGGTGCAAAAGGGGCCTGGCCCCTTTTGCACCGAATTCGACAAATTACAATTTCACTACTTTTTCCCATGGTAAGTCCTTATCTCCAAAGTGTCCATAGTTTGTTGTTTTTGTGTATATTGGTTCTCTTAAGTTTAAATATTCTATTATTCCATTTGGAGTTAAATCAAATTTTTCTTTTATTTTATCTATTATTTCTTCTTCTGAAATTGTGTTTGTTCCAAATGTATTAATAAATATAGATAAAGGCTCTTTCATTCCTATTGCATAAGATATTTGAAGTTCACATTTTTTAGCAAGTCCACTTGCAACTATTGATTTTGCAATATGACGAAGCATATATGTGCTACTTCTATCAACTTTACTAGCATCTTTTCCAGAAAATGCTCCTCCTCCATGTTTTGCATATCCACCATAGGTATCTACAATTATTTTTCTTCCTGTAAGTCCTGTATCACCAAGTGGTCCTCCAATTACAAATCTTCCTGTTGGGTTTATATATATTTTTGTATTTTCATCTATATATTTTCTATCTACAACTTTATTTATTACCTTTTCTGTAATATCTTTTTTCATAGTATCTAAATCTATACTATCTAAATGCTGATTTGATATTAGTATTGTATCTATTCTTTTTGGAATATCATCTTGATATTCTACTGTAACTTGCACTTTTCCGTCTGGTCTTAAATAATCTATTTCCTTGTTTTTTCTTACTTCAGTAAGTCTTTTAGAAATTTTATGTGCCATAGCGATAGCAAATGGCATAAGTTCTTTTGTTTCATCTGATGCATATCCAAACATAATACCTTGATCTCCTGCTCCACCTACATCTACTCCCATTGCTATATCTGAACTTTGCTTTGTTATATTTGTTTTTATTTTGCAAGTTCTATAATCTATATCAGTATTTTCGTTATCGTAACCAATTTCTTTCAAAACATTTCTTGCTAATTGCTCTACATTAATTTTAGCTTTTGTAGTAAGTTGTCCTGCAATAGTAATTAGATTTTTTGACGCAAATGTTTCTACTGCAACTCTTGAATATTTATCTTGTTTTAAACATTCATCTAATATTGTATCTGAAACCAAGTCGCATACTTTGTCTGGATGACCTTCTGTTACACTTTCTGATGTAAAATAGTATTTTTTCATATATACTTCAACTCCATATTTATTTCATATTATCACCAATTATATATTAATATCTTACCTTATTCAATATATAAATTGGTTAAAATATGTTTCCTTTTTTTAATATATAGAATATAATGACTTTAGAAAATATTTGTGAGGTGTTTTTTTTGAATAAATATAAATTAGCATTAGTAGGTGCAACTGGTTTAGTTGGCAGAACTGCACGTAAAGTTTTAGAAGAAAAAAATTTACCTATATCTGAATATGCATTTTTCGCTTCTTCTAAATCAGCTGGTACTAAAATTGATTTTTTAGGAAAAAAATATACTGTTTGCGAACTTACTGAAAATTCATTTGATGATAGTTTTGATTTTGCAATTTTTTCAGCAGGAGGAGAAACTTCTAAAAAATATTCTCCAATTGCAGCTTCAAAAGGATGCATAGTTGTTGATAATAGCAGTGCTTTTAGAATGGATAAAAATGTTCCCTTAGTAGTACCTGAAGTTAATCCCGATGATATAAAATGGAACCATGGTATAATCGCAAATCCTAATTGTTCAACAATTCAAGCTGTTGTTCCTCTAAAGCCTTTAGACGACAGATATACTATAAAAAGAGTGGTATATTCAACATATCAGGCTGTATCTGGTGCGGGTAAAGCAGGAGTTGATGATTTAGAAAACGGTATTAAAGGTTTGCCTCCTAAAAAATTTCCACATCCTATTGTAAATAACTGTCTGCCACATATAGATGTATTTGAGGAAAATGGTTATACAAAAGAAGAAATAAAAATGATTAATGAAACTAGAAAAATTTTAGGAAAACCTGATTTAAGAGTTACCGCAACAACAGTTAGAGTTCCTGTACTTAACTCACATAGTGAATCTATAAATGTTGAATTTGAAAATGACTTTGATTTAGATGAATTAAAACAATTACTAAAAAATAGTCCTAGTATAATATTAGAAGATAATCCGAAAGACAATATCTATCCTCTAGCACAAAATGCAAATGGTCATGATGAAGTATATGTTGGAAGAATCAGAAGAGATTATAGCGTTCCTTATGGAATAAATATGTGGGTAGTTGCAGATAACATAAGAAAAGGCGCTGCTAGTAATGCAATACAAATAGTAGAAAAACTAATTGAAATAGATTAAATTTAATCAATACAAAGGAACTACTGGAAATCCAGTAGTTCTTTTGTATTGATATTAAGAATTTTATTTATTGTACTTTTTTAATGCATCGAAATATTCTGTACTTGACTTTTCAAAATCATCTATAATGCGATCCCTCTCTTCATCATATTCTGTAAGTAATTTATTAGCACTTTCTAAATCGATTTCGCCTTTTATGATTTTTTCTGAAATCTGCCGGATAAATCTGCAACATTTTAAACTATTTCTTGCGTTATATTCATATTTTCTTGCTTTCTCTAAAAGATTCCTTGCTTCATAGCTATCTTTTTTAAGTACAAATTCCTCTGCTTCATTTACAAATTCCTTTGGACTATCCAGTATGCCAATATTTTTTATATTTCTTTTTTTATATTTTTGTAATATAATATAGTAGTAAAAAATATGACTATGTTTTTTATATTTATTAAAACTCTTATAAGGAGCAAAATTTTATGAAAAAAGTTATTTTTAAAGGCTGTGGAACAGCTATAATTACGCCATTCACCGAAGATGGTGTAAATTTTGAAGAATTAAAAAAAATGATTGAATTTCAAATTTCGGAAGGTGTTGATAGTATCATAGTATGTGGTACAACAGGTGAATCTTCTACAATGACAACAGAAGAAAAAAAGGAAACTATCAAGTTTGCTATCGATGTAGCTAAAAAGCGAGTACCTATTATTGCAGGTACTGGTGGAAATTGTACTAAGTCTGCAATTGAAATGTCTAAATATGCAGAAAGTGTAGGTGCAGATGCCGTACTTGTTGTTACACCATATTATAATAAAACTACACAAGCTCGGACTTGTTGCACATTACAAAGCAATAGCTGAATCTATTAATATTCCTATTATTTTATATAATGTACCTAGTAGAACAGGATTAAACATTAATCCTGCAACTTGCTTAGAACTTTCTAAAATAGATAATATAGTTGCAATAAAAGAAGCAAGTGGAAACATATCACAAGTTGCCGAAATTGCAAACTTGTGCAAAGATAATCTTGCAATATATTCTGGTAATGATGATCAAGTATTACCAATTCTTTCTCTTGGAGGTCTGGGAGTAATATCTGTTCTTTCAAATATAATTCCAAAAGATGTTCATAATATGGTAGCAAATTTCTTTGATGGAAATATTAAGGAAGCAACAAAATTACAATTGGATACATTAAAATTAACCTCTGCCCTATTTTCAGAAGTTAATCCAATCCCAATTAAAGCTGCATGCAATATTATTGGTTTTAATGCAGGTACTCCACGTTTACCTTTAATCGAAATGAGTGAGATTGGCAAAGAAAAATTAAAAAATGAAATGATAAAATATGGAATAAAAATTAGATAAATTGCTGTTTGAGCGTCCGGACGTGAGGAAAAAATTTATTTCGCAGAAATGGAATTTTTTCCTCCGTCCTAGCGAATTGGTGGAAATTCAGGACAGTCCCCTTTTCCCCCTTTTGGAGAAAAAGATGGACAGTCCCTAGAATTTCCCTCACACAAATTATAATTTATCTAATTAAGATTAAGGAGGAAAAATAATGTTAAAAGTATTAATAAATGGAATAAATGGTAGAATGGGACAAGAAGTTTTAAAGCAAGTAAATAGTTCTGATGACTTTGAAGTATGTTGTGGAGTTGATAAATTTAATAATAACGAATCTAGTTTTCCAATATATACAGATGTTAATTCAATTAAAGAAATTCCTGATGTAATAATTGATTTTTCTATTCCGGAAGCTAGTATCAATATACTTGAATTTGCTAAAAGTAATAATATACCAATTGTAATTGCAACAACAGGTTTCTCTGACGATGAATTATTTACAATACAAGAATATTCAAAACAAATACCTATTTTTCGTTCGGGGAATATGTCATATGAAGTTAATATCATGTCAGACATAGTATCAAAACTTGCGACTAAACTTAAAGATTCAGACATTGAAATCGTTGAGACACATCATCGAAATAAAATTGATAGTCCTAGTGGTACAGCCCTAATTCTTGCAGACAGTATCGATAATGCTTTAAATAATGAAATGATATATCAATATAATAGGCACAGTGTAAGACAAAAAAGACCAGATAAAGAAATTGGTATTCATTCTATAAGAGGTGGTACAGAAGTTGGAAAACACACAGTTTTGTTTTTAGGGGAAAACGAAACGCTAGAAATAACACATACAGCCACATCTAGAAGCATATTCGCAATAGGAGCTTTAAAAGCAGCAAAATTTTTAGTTGGACAAACTAATGGATTATATAACATGAAAGATTTAATTTAATTTTTTTCTTTTTTTGGACGGACTAGATTTAGACTTTTTTAAAAAAAAGTCTAAATCTAGTCCGTCCAAAAAAAGAAAAAAATTCTATAATCTAAAATATATTTTTCAAACTTGTTTTCTCTTTTTCTTTAATATGTTTTAGCAAAAAAATTGATGTATCTATGTCTTCCATGCTTTCTTCTATGTTTCCTGTTTTTATTTTTGATTTTATTTTTATAAGTGATGTTTCTATTAAATCTAATTCATCATGTAATACTATAACCGACCATTTTTCACTAATATCTTTCCATTCCCCATATATTTCATCTGTTTTTTGTTCTAATTTCTCATTATTTTCACTATCTTCTACCTTTGTTTTTAAATCTTCTAATTTACCTACCAAATTGCTTGTTGTCTCATCTAAAAATTTTTGAGTATACCATGCTCCAGTAAATATGATTATTAAAATTATTATCATTATTATTATTTGTTTCATTTCTTTCCCTCTTTTGCTTGACAGAATATTTGAGCTTTACCATCGTATGTTACAACCAAAGCCTGCTCAGGACTTATTTTAAATTTTTTAACCTGATTTGAAAGCCAATTATAGTCCCTTCCTATTGCTTTTAAATTTTCATACATTACTTTTCCATCTATTACTAAATCATAAGGTATTCCTTCATATTCCGGTACTATTCCAAAATCTTCAGGAATTGCATTTCTTTTTTCTGGCTTTTGAATTACTGTTAATTGACCACTTGTTTCTAGAATTGCATATTCAACATCACCTATACTAAACACATTGTTTTGTCTTAATCTTTCTTGTAACTCATTTATTGTGAGTTTTTCTTTTTTTAAAATTTTTTCGTCTATTTTTCCTCTATAAATTAGTATTGATGGCATTCCACAAATTACTTTTCTCCCCCAAATGCTTTTCATATTAATAATTGATATCAATAATTGTATTAATAATAATCCTAAAATTGGAATTATACCATTTGTAATTGGTATTCCTGTATCTCCCATTGGAACTGCTGCTAAGTCTGCAATCATTATTGCAATTACAAGTTCAAATGGCTGCATTTGTCCGTAATTCTCTTTTTCCCATCAATCTCATTGTTATAAGTACTAAAACATATAATATCAAAACTCTAATAAATATATTAATCATCTAAATTCTCCTAGTATTAGATAAATTGTAATTTGTCGAAAATCTGCTCGAAGCAAAAATTGAAAATTGCAATTTACTATTTATTTGATTTTCATAATTTATAATATTTTTCTCAATTTTTGTACAAAATATTCTTATTAAAAAAAATTTCTGAATATTTATTTTTATATAGTAAATAATAAATATGAACGCTTAAAAGCCAAAGCGATATTAAATATATATATTTAAGTTAGGAGGTTTTTTAGATGTCAGAAAATAATCAAACTAATACGCAAACTTCAAATGGAACTAGCACAGTATGGCAGATTGTTGGTAGATTAATTGCTGCTGCAGTTATACTTGCTATTACAGCGTTTTTTACACCAGGCTTCCAAATAAATAATATTTGGGCTCTTGCTATTGCAGCTGTTGTTCTTACCGTATTAGATTATCTTATTGTAAAATTTACTGGACTTCATGCTAGTCCATTTGGTAAAGGTTTTGTAGGTTTTGTATTATCTGTTGTAATACTTTATGTTACTCAATATTTTGTAGCTGGTTATTCAATTTCTTGGATGGCAGCAATTATTGGGGCACTAATTTATGGTGTTATTGACTATTTTATACCTGGTGAACAACAAATGTAATGAAGGCATTATAGTGAACAACAAATGTAATAAAGGCATTATAAAAAACGGACTTAGTTATGAGTCCGTTTTCTATTTATAATTATTATCCTATGTTTACAGTTGTAGTATTTACACTTTCAATATATGAATCTAAAGTAAACTCTTTTTCTTGTAATTGTACATAATATTTTTTCTCTCCATTTTCAGTTTTTGCATAAATCTTATCTAATATGCAATTTCCTACAGCTTTTCCATCAGATAAGTTTATTAATCCATATTTATTCTCTTTACATACAACTAATAATGTTTCTTTATTTTTACCAAATTCATCTATAATCAAAACATTTTGCTCTGTTGTACTTTGAGAAATATATCCCATACTATCATATTCATTATTTACAATTGCTTTACCTTGTCCATTCATTATACCATATTTCCCTGCTAATTTAACTTGATAAAATACTGGAGAATTATTGATTATATTAATTTCTTCATAGTTTAAATCTATAATTGGTCTTTTATTTGGCTCTTTACTTATTACTCCGTACTTATTCTCATCTGATGCAATAAATACTCCAACTGATTCAATAAATTCTAGACTACTATATCTGTTTCCAATTATTGTAGAAAAATTACTGTCAACCACTCCCCATTTTTGATTTTCATTTGATACTACAAGCATATTATATGATAATGCTTTTTCATTATTATATTCTTTGCTTATATCAACTAATTGATTATCTGTTTGAGCTGATATATTTGACTTATATTCTTCTGTTAATTTATCTGCTGTTTTTAATACTATTTTATTATCATTTTGTAAATATTCATATTTTATACCTAATCCAATATTTACGTCATCTAATGATATATATAATAAGTTATTTACATTTATTATATTGTGATTTAATGTATATTCTTCATAATCTAAATCAGATTTTGGCTCAGTTTTATATATTTTATTAGTATTTATTTCAAATTGTATTATTTGATTCTCATTTTGCAAATAAGCTTTTGAATTTGTTGCATCTTCACTATATTTCTTATATTCTCCTGTTAAATAATCATATCCTATTGATTTTGAAATCATTTGTATAGATATATAACTTATACCATTTTCATCTGTTATTAATAAACCATCTTCAATTGCTATATCGGAATCATCAACACTTAATGTTAAATTTTTTGTTTTTTTCCCACCTAAGGCTGCCATCATTACTATAGCTAATATTAATAAAATTATTAAAAAAATTAATAAAAATAAAATTATTTTTTTACCCTTAGGTTCTTGTTTCTTTACATCTTGATCTAATAAAGTCATTAAAATCCTCCTATCCGTTTATATATCCATATTTTTTATAAAATTCATTTTTAAAATTTGATAAATTATCATTCTCTATTTCTATTCTAACTCTTTCCATAAGTTTAGTCAAGAATCTCAAGTTATGTATAGATAATAATCTTACTCCTAAAATTTCATTCGCTTTTATTAAATGTCTTATATAAGCTCTTGAGTAATTCTTACATGTATAACAATCACATTCTTTGTCTAATGGACCCCAATCTCTTTCATATGTAGCATTTCTTACTACTACTTTTCCATTCCAAGTCATAGCGGTTCCATTTCTTGCAATTCTTGTAGGTAAAACGCAGTCACACATATCTATACCTGCAATTGCAGCTTCAATTAAATAATCTGGTGTTCCTACTCCCATTAAATATCTTGGTTTATCTTTTGGCATAAGTGGTGCTGTGTAATTTAGCATTTCTAAGAATTTCTCTTTAGGTTCTCCGTACGCTTATTCCCCCTATTGCATATCCAGGAAAATTTAGAGCTATTAAATCTTCTGCTGATTTTTTACGTAAGTCTTCATAAAATCCACCTTGTATTATTCCAAATAATGCTTGTTTTTCAGTATTTTTATGTGCTTCCTTACATCTTACAGCCCATCTTGTTGTTCTCTCCATAGATTGTTTTGTATATTCATATGTTGATGGATATGGACAGCATTCATCAAATGACATTATTATATCTGCTCCAAGAGCTTCTTCTATCTCCATTACTTTTTCTGGTGAAAAAAAATGTTTACTTCCATCTAAATGAGATTTAAACTCTACTCCATCTTCTGAAATTGTTCTTAAATCGCTTAAACTAAATACCTGAAATCCTCCGACAGTCTGTTAAAATTGGTCTGTCCCAATTCATAAATTTATGAAGCCCTCCCGCTTCTTTTACAATTTCATGTCCTGGTCTTAAATATAAATGATATGTATTAGATAGTATTATTTGTGCTTTTACTTCATCTTTTAATTCTTCGGGTGTCATTGATTTTACTGTTGCCTGTGTTCCAACTGGCATAAATATTGGTGTTTGTATATCTCCATGTGGAGTATGAATAACTCCCCTTCTTGCACCTGTTTGTTTATCTATATGTAATAATTCATAAGTTACTGCTTCTGACATTTTTTATTCTCCTTTATTTATTAGAAAACTAAATATCCTTTTTCTGTATGTTCTGTTCTTTTTAAAGTAATTGAATATAAATTTTTATATTCTCGAATAGTTGTGGTAGTTGAATTTTCGAATGTATCTATTGGAATTTTATTTTCTCTTATTTTATTTTCATTTTCAATACTATGACTTAAATTGATTTCCTCTTTTACAGGTATTACAATCGTTAGTAAAGATACCAATATTACAAATAAAAATATTAATTTGATATATTTATTTTTTCTCAATACTAATAATAATAAAACTACATTTAGAATTTGAACAATAATTAATGGTATTATTATTCCATATTCGACATAAGGTCCAGTATTTGGGGTTCTAAAAATTGATTGTAATATACATATTCCTAAAAATATTAAATTAAATACTGACAATATTATTAATATTATAGCCAAATATTTTCTTTTCATTTATTTCTCCATTCTAGGCGGGCACAAGGCCCGCCCCCCACAATTTGTTCTATCATTTTATATTTTATTTTTCTTCATAAATTACCATTCCATAAATATTATAGCAGACTTTTTTATATTCTGTATATAATGCCTTATATTCTTTATATAATGTCATAGTATCTTCTCCATGTACTATTTCCTTATATTTTGTTTTTATAGGAATAACAAAACTTAAGATTAAAATTACTAATAATATTATTATTCCAATAGTTATTTTCTTTTTCATAAACATTCCTCATTTCGGGCGGACTTAAAGCGCCCGCCCCTACAATTTGTTCTATCATTTTATATTTTATTTTTCATAAATTTTCATTCCATAAATATTATAAAATTCACTAACTGGTATTGCTCCCATAAGATAAGCATTTGGTCCTGTAGGAGCCTTTGTATCATATTCTATCCTTACAGGAATAACAAAACTTAAAATTGCTAATATTATCAGTATTAAAATAATTATAATATATCTTTTTTTTAACATTGTTCCTCCTTATATCAAGTTTTATTTGCTCAAAGTATGACGAAGTTTTTCATTTGTTTAAACGATAAGCATTGCGTCACCGAAAGAAAAGAATCTATACTTTTCCTTTACTGCCTCTTTATATGCTTCCATTATAAAATCTTTTCCTGCTAATGCTGATACAAGCATAAGAAGAGTTGACTCTGGCAGATGAAAATTAGTTATTAACCCATCTATACATTTAAATTTATATCCTGGATAAATAAATATTTTAGTATCATCTTCTATCTGCTTTACTTTTCCTGTTTCTTCATCTGCTATGGATTCTAGCACTCTTGCAGAGGTTGTCCCTACTGCAATTACTCTTCTTCCTTCTTCTTTTGCTTTATTTATTTTATCCACATCTTCTTGTTTTATATAAAAATGCTCTGAGTGCATTTTGTGTGCCTCTACTGTTTTTTCCTTTACTGGTCTAAATGTACCAATTCCAACATGAAGTGTTACATTTGCAATAATTATTCCTTTTTCTTCAAGCTTTTGTAAAAGCTCGTCTGTAAAATGAAGTCCTGCTGTTGGTGCTGCAGCAGATCCTCTATATTTTGCATAAACTGTTTGATATCTATCTCTTTCTTTTAACTCTTCATGTATATATGGTGGAAGTGGCATTAAACCAATTTTATCTAATATTTCATTAAAAATTCCATCATATTCAAATTTTACTTTTCTTGTTCCGCCTGGCATAATATCTAATATTTCAGCTTTAAGCAATCCATCTCCAAATACTACTTTTGTTCCAACATGTAATTTATTTCCTGGTCTTACAATTGACTCCCATATGTCTCCTTCTATATTATTCAATAACAAAAATTCAACATTTGCACCAGTTTCTTTTTTTCCATAAATTCTTGCTGGTATTACTTTTGTATTATTTCTAACTAATACATCTCCTGGTTTTAAATATTCAATAATATTTTTAAATATTTTATGTTTAATTGTATTGTTATTTCTGTTTAATACCATAAGCCTTGATTCGTCTCTTTTTTGAATTGGTGTTTGTGCAATTAGTTCTTCTGGTAAATCATAATTAAAATCTGATACTTTCATTATTTTCCTTTCCTTTTATTTAATTCCAAACATTCTAAGAACTGCCTTAAATAAACTCTTTCCTTCTTCTATTATGTTTTTTGATTCTTTATTAAAATCTAATTCAGTTGTATATTTAAAATCACTTTTTGCTGGAGGCGTAAGTGTATATACCACGTCATTTAGTCCTGTTAAATTTCCTTCATTTGTTTTTATATTACAATTCATATAATCTTTATACCAGTCTTTCAATCCTATTAGTTTTTCTTCTTTATATCCATATTTCTCATAATCATGCAACTCTGGTATTTCATAATTTCTTTCTTGAAGTATTCTTTCCAGCGAGTGCAAAAATTCATGAATAAAAACTTCTTCTGGGAAAGTATTTATATATGAGTTATATGTATAAGCATAACTTGATCTATCATTTGGAAGTCTAATATTTGAATATCCTATCCCATATAAATCCATCGCTCCGCAGACCTATCCAATCATTTACCGGTATTTCTATATTTTCATAATCATCTCCGAGTTTTGTTGCAACAAATATGTAATCATATTCCTCTTTATCTAGATAGTCTTTTAATACATCTTGTACATCACTTGGATCTAAATAATATCCATAATCATCAGAATATGTTATTGTTTTTATTGGTTCATTTATTTCATATATGTCATAATCTACCGTCATTTTGTTATTAGATAATTCTTTTATAGATGTTTTAAATCTTTCCATATTAGTTTTCATTTTTTCTATTTCATTTAAACTCATCGAAAGTTTTACATTTTTATTATCTATATTTACATCTAATTTTTTTACTATAAAGCATGCCATATTCCAATTATTAGAATTATCTTTTATACCTTCCTCTAATTTAAAATCAGAAAACCATGCTGTTCCCTTTGCACTATTATTATTTCCTCCTAATCTAAATCCTATCTCAATTGATTCTCTATTTTTTGAATCAAATATAAATTCTAATTCTTTCCAATCATTCGTTCCAGTTAAACTTTCTGAACATTCAGTAGAATTTAATATCGACATTTGTGCACCACTATTATTTTTACCATCTTTTGTTTGCACATTTTCGGTTTTTACCATACATGTAAGTTTATATGGAGTATTTGGCTTAACATTTATAGTTTTATAAAACATTGCATCATTAAAATCTTTAGATTCCAATTTATAACTATATTTATATGTATAAGTTGTTTCTTTATCTCTTGTAAATTTTGTTCCTCCAAAGTTAGATTCGGCTTTTATAAAATCATTATAATAATGTAATTTAAATATTCCAAACAATTTATATAAAACGAATACGATGATTATAATACAAATTATGTTTATTATTCTTGAACTTGTACTTTTTTTCAAAATTTAATCCTCCGTATTTTCATATTTTCTTTTAATCATTTTTAAAGCTTTGGGTCTATCTACTACTATTACATGACTACAACCGTTTACATTTAAATTTAAAATCTACACCTACTCTTGTAATTTCCCATGTTTTACTTCCACATGGATGCTGTTTTTTAAATTCTACAATATCTCCTATTTTATAGTCCATATGTACTCCTTTTAAATTATAAATTGTAATTTGTTTTTGAGATGTGAGAGGTGTGAAGTGAGAGGTGTGATTTTAGGTCTAGCCCTCGTAGACTTTCCCTAATTTCTCATTTCTCACATCCAACTTCCCACTTCTCAAACAACAATTTATCTTTTAATAAAATCTTTTATCCTTTTTATTACTGTTTCTTTTCCTAATACTTGCATTATTTCATATAAGTCAGGTGTATTATGCTTTGTAGTTAATGCAACCCTTATAACTGTACTAACATCTCCAACATGACCTTTGTATTTTTCTGGTGTTTGTTTGTACTCTTTTACTTCTCTTGCATATCCTTTATTTTCGGATAAGTCCTTTATTTTATTAAACCAAGTTTCTTTATCGTCATTTATGTCAAAGTATTTTTCAATATATGAACTTAATATGTCTTTAATTTCTTCTTTATTTTCTATTTTTTGGAATTCATAATTCTTCATATTGTTGTATTCTTCTTCATACATATATCTAATTATTTCTTTTACATCTGACCATTTACTAATGTCTTTTCTAGGTTTTGTTTTTCCTCTCTCTATATTTAAAACTTGAATCGAATATTCTTTATTTTCTTTTAGCAATTTTTCAACTTCTTTATCATACTTACTTGCCCATTTTAATGTTTCGTCATATATCTTTTCAGCATTATATTTTGATATCACATTTTTAGAAACATCTAAAAGTTTTACCATATCAAATACTGCACCGCTTACACTCATTTTATTTAATTGTAATTCGAATTCTGATATATCTTTATCTGGATTTGCCCTTCTCCATGGTTCGAAACTTGAATTTGCAATATTAAGTAAATATTCTACAACTGCATCTGCTGGAATACCTTGTTCATGATAGAAACTTACTGCTGCTTCTGGATCCTTTCTCTTACTAATTTTTCTTTTACTTCCATTTTCATCTTTCATTATTGTTGCTGTATGTGCATATTTTGGTGGTCTAAATCCTAATGCTCTAAACAATTCTAAATGAAGTGGAAGTGATGATACCCATTCATCTCCACGTATTACATGTGTTACTCTCATTAAATGATCATCTACTACATGTGCAAAATGATACGTTGGAAGTCCATCCGCTTTTATTATAACTATATCTTGATCATTTTCAGGAAATTCAATGTTTCCTTTTATACTATCTTTATGTTTTATTCTTCTATCTTCTCTTCCATGAGATTTAAATCTTATAATATATTTCTCTCCATTTTTTATTTTTTCAGCTGCTTCATCTATAGGAAGTGTTCTGTATTTAGCCCATACTCCATAATATCCAGGTCTTATTTTTGCAGCTTCTTGCTTTTTTCTTATTTCTTCTAATTCTTCTGGTGTACAAAAACATGGATATGCTAGTCCCTGTTTTATTAAGTGTTTTGCATAGGCCTGATAAATGTCTTTTCTCTCGCTTTGTTTGTATGGTCCATATTTTCCAATTTCTTCGTTCTCAGATATAACACCTTCGTTTGGAATTATATCAAAAGCAGCTAATCCATCTACTATCTGAGTTACTCCGTTTTCAATTTCTCTTTTTTGATCTGTATCTTCTATCCTTAAAATAAATACACCATCTGACTGCTGAGCAAGTTTTCTATCTATTATACTTCCAAATAGTCCACCTATATGTATAAATCCTGTTGGACTTGGAGCAAATCTAGTTACCATTGCTCCTTCTTTTAAATTTCTTTCTGGATATTTCTCTTCATAATATGTGACCTCTTTTGCATTTGGAAATATTAAATCTGCTAAATCATTAAAATCCATATTCTACAATTACTCCCCTCATTATTTTCTAACTTTATAATTATACTATCTAAATGCAAAAAAGTAAAGGAAATTTATAAAACGAGAAAAAGGAGATGTCTCCATTTTCTCGTTTTTCATATGGATAAAAAAAGTCTAATTTTAGTCCGTCCAAAAAAGGAAAAAAATTTTCTTATTTTTGCATTCTTTCCATTGCTTTTATTGTGTTTTCTCTTGTTCCAAATGCTGTTAGTCTAAAATATCCTTCTCCTGATGGTCCGAATCCAACTCCTGGTGTTCCAACTATTTGTTTTTCGTTTAATAGTTTATCAAAGAACTCCCATGATGTTAATCCTTTTGGAACTTTTAACCATATATATGGAGCATTTACTCCTCCATAACATGTAAATCCTGCTTTGCTTAATCCTTCTCTTATTATTCTTGCATTTTGCATATAGTAATCTATATTTTCTTTTATTTGCTTTTGTCCTTCTTTAGAGTATACACTTTCTGCTGCTCTTTGTGTTATGTACGATACTCCATTAAATTTGGTAGACATTCTTCTACTCCATAATTTATTTAATGATATTTCTTCATTTTTTGAAGTTATGCTTTTTAATTCTTTTGGAACTACTGTGTACGCACATCTTACTCCTGTAAATCCAGCTGTTTTAGAAAAGCTTCTAAATTCTATTGCTACATCTTTTGCACCTTCTATTTCATATATGCTATGTGGAATATTTTCTTCTGTTATATATCTTTCATAGGCAGAATCAAACAATATTAATGATTTATTTTCCTTTGCATAATCTACCCATTTTTTTAGTTCTTCTTTATTCAAAACTGTTCCTGTCGGATTGTTTGGAAGACATAAATATATTAAATCTACCTTTTCTTTTGGAAGTTCTGGTACAAAGTTGTTTTCTGCTTTTATTGGTATATATACTACATTTTCATACATTCCTTTTTCTTCATTGTATTTTCCAGCTGTTCCTATCATTACATTTGTATCTAAATACACTGGATATACTGGATCAGTTATTGCAACTTTATTTTTATCTCCTAATATATCTAATATATTTGCCACATCACATTTAGAACCATCTGATACAAAAATTTCGTCTGGATTAATATCTACACCTCTATCTTTATAATCATATTTAGATATTTTTTCTCTTAAAAATTCATATCCTTGTTCTGGTCCATATCCTCTAAATGTAACTTCATCTTGCATTTCATCAACTGCTTTATGCATTGCTTCTATTATACTAGGCACTATTGGTCTCGTAACATCTCCTATTCCCATTTTTATTATTTCTTTATCTGGATTTTTAGTTTTGTATTCTTCTACTTTTTTTGCAATTGTAGAAAATAAATAGCTATCTTGTAATTCTAAATAATTTTCATTAATAAAACTCATCTTTAATCAATCCTTTCTATTTGATTTTACTTTATATATATGGTATAATGTTTATGTTAATCTTTTTTAGATTAAGAGATTGTCAATTAACAATCTCAAAAGCTTTCACGAAAGGAGGTTTTATGTAGTTATGACGACATATATTTATGCTGTAAAATATTTGTATCGACCTATGTTTCAATCTTTATCTGGATATAAACTAGGCTTAGGTTATTTGGAAATTTCTCGTTCTTCTAAAATAACTCAAGAAAATATTCATGATATTGAGCATTTTTATGAAAAAAGCGGTGCATATGCTAGCTTTCATATCGTAGACTGCGAACTCGTTCAAATCCTTCGGTAAAACCATAAAGCCTTCACTTGTGGAGGCTTTTTCCTTATTCTTTCTCCTCTCAAAGCTTGATTTTCCTAATAAATACTATATTTATGTTGTTCTTCTGTGCCCAAGTAGGTGTACATATCATTTACTCTTTTCTAACTAGTTCAAAACACTACCTAGAATCTTCCTTCAAATACTGTTACTGCTGGTCCTGTCATAAATACATGATTTGTTTTTTGGTCCCACTCTATTTCTAATGTTCCTCCTAGTAGTTCAACATTTACTTTTCTTTCTGTAAGTCCATTTATATTGCATGCAACAGCGGTAGCACATGCTCCTGTACCACATGCAAGTGTTTCTCCAGAACCCCTTTCCCAAACTCTCATTTTTATATTATTTTTATCTATTATTTCTATAAATTCTATATTAGATCTTTTTGGAAAATGTTCATCTTTTTCTAATACAGCTCCATATTTTTCTATATCAAATTCCTTTGTATTTTCTATCAAAGTTACTGCATGTGGATTTCCCATAGAAACGCAAGTAAAACTAAATTCTTTATCTACTGCTCTAATTTTTAAATTCTTTACTGGTTCTTTATCAAAATCAACTGGTATTTGTTTTGGATTAAAAATTGGCTCACCCATATCTACTCTTACTGTTTCTACTTTATCATTTTTTACATTAAGATTTAATATTTTAATTCCTGCTAATGTTTCAATTCTAATAGTTCTTTTATTTGTTAGTCCTTTATCATAAACAAATTTTCCTACACACCTAATGCCATTTCCACACATTTCTGCTTCGCTACCATCATAATTAAACATTCTCATTTTAAAATCAGCTACATCACTTTTACAAATTAAAATTATTCCATCTGCCCCTATTCCAAAATGACGATTACTCATAAATTTAGCTAGGTCTGCTATGTTGCCTAATTCTGTATTCTCAGAATAACAATCAATATATACATAATCATTACCTAGTCCCTGCATTTTTGTAAACTTAATCATTTTTATCACCTTTAATCTACATTATCTTTATACACATCGATTATATTATATAGGAAAAATCCCTTTTAGTTTTTGTTAATATATGAGATTTTTCCTATACAAAAATTAGTTATATTATTTTACCCGAGGCTTAGTTCTATAGCATAAATTTTATACATACTATAAAGATTTTATAAATGCCTAAATATCATTAAAACTAATTTAATTTTGTTACATTTATGTTTAAAAATCCTCTTATTATATCCTCAGTTATGTTTGTATTTGTTGACTCTAAATCTACTAAAAAAATATGTTCATTATCTAACTTATACCATACATATACTTTTTGGTATTTATCATCATAATATTCAGAATTAGATTCATACTTTAATGTTTTATATTTAAATTCTTTGTCTCCTATTTTTATTATTTTATCCTCATCAAGATTTGCATTTTTATAATATTCTGAAGTACGATAATTATCATAATCTGATTTTATCATTTCATAACAATCACTTTCAGTATACCATTTCATAGATACATTCGCATTAATTTGAGATTCTGAACTGTAATCTCCTAAGCTATAATATTTGCTGTAATCGTATGAATAATTATCTTCATATTTAAAACCTGTAGGTACAGAATATGTAACTGAATATCCATAATTATCATCTTTCACTTCATTTTGTGATGTAGTAAGATTTTTTGATGTACCTATATTATCTTCTCCATTTGTTATAACATCTGTAGTACCTATATTTTTTATTAAATCTCCTATCACTGGTCTGTCTAATAATTTTTCTCTGATTTTTTCTATATCTTGCTCTGTTAAATCTGTCATATTAACACTATTAGATACATCTAATTTATCTATTCCATTATTATATTCAATTGAATAATCCAATGATAATTTTAAAGTGGCTACTTCTGGAATTTTTAATGTAACCTTAGCTTTTCCTGATTGTTCTTTGTTACTATCTTCATCTTTTTCAATTTCTATTTTACCTTTTATTACATCTATCTTTTGCGAATCTTTTTTTACAGAAACATTATATGCATATACATCTTTATCTTCTTTTATCACTGTACATACTATTGTTGTATCCTCAGATTTTATTTTTAAATCTATACCAACTAAATTATTTAATAGTCCCTTTGTATATAAAGCAATTTCAATACTATTGTTATCATATGTTCCTTTACTATTTATTTTATTTTTTAAGTCATTTAATAATTCTTTTGGAGATTCTTCAAAGCAATCTATAAATTCATCATTTTCTGCTAAATTAGAGCATATATTTGATATTACATTATATAACTCTTTTTGAGATAATATTAATGTTGTTTTAGTAACTTTTTCCTCCTCATCTCCAATATCTATTGTAGTTTTTTCACTTTCAAATTTTCCTTCTTCTTGTATTTGCTTTTTTAATTCATCTTTTAATATGTTAATAGCTTTGTTGCTATCTTCGCTTTGTTTTTCTGAAGCATTAGCGAATATATCTTCAATTGCTGCTTTTTGTTCTTCATTTATATCTATTTTAATATATTTATCAAATAATCCTTCAAAATATGAATATAAAGCATCATTATCAACATACACTTGTGCATCAATTACTTGATTATTATCATATTCTAAACCTAAATCAACAATCTCTTTTTTATTCTTGACATCCATTTGAGTACCAAATTTTAATGCATACTTTTCAATTTCTTTTAATTGTTCTTCTATACTTGAATCTTCAGCTTCTAAAGAAACTTTTGCTTTTGATTCTAATTTGACTGAATCATAATTTTGTGAATTAACCTTAAAAATCTTATCAATAGTTCTGTTAAAAATATATTGTGGCTTTGAAATAAGCAAAAAATATACTATTAATAGTGCAATAACAATTGCTATTGCAATTATTACACCTATTATTAAACCTTTCTTTTTAGGTTTTTTTACATTAAAATCTTCGTTTATTTGTTCAATACTTTCCATTTTTATATCTTCCCCCCTAATACAATTACACTAATATTTATTTAATTAGCATTAACTTATTTTCTTTATAGCACAAAATTTTATTACAATCAATATTTCAAATAAAATTTTATAATAAAAATAAACGTACATACATTAAAATACACCTCCATATATTAGATCATTCTCTAACATATGTGGTGTACTAAGGTTTTAACTATATTTTACTGCTTGTTTACATAATTTCTTGATGGCACCTCATCTCCCTATGTCCTGAGCGCGCGCCAGACACAAGGCCTGGCAGTGCTCGCATCACTTGTTCAAGCAATTTTATTCAGTGTTCCAAAACCTGCTTAACTCTATGGCTCTACAGTTTTTGCCAATTTGACTCCAGATGTTAGACAAACTACGGGGCGGAGGCCGCAAGTCGCTGTAGTTATAGTTGCTGTAGTTCACATAGCCGTTGCAGATCACATACATCAAGGAGCTGCTGCTGTAAGCAGAAGGCGACGCAAGCCAGTAGCCCCAGCAATACTCATCGGAATTGTCTTTGTCTAAATCATTGTAATTGCTTTGATGCGGGAAGTATAGTGTGTCGTTATAACCGTCTGTACAACTTGTTATATCATAATATGTGTCTGTTGCATTTTCACCTTCTCCTATACAATAGCCTGTACAACTGCTGTCACTGCTTTTAGGTTTTGCACATAATGTTATTCCATTATCTTTATCTACATCTTTTCCATGTTTCTTGTTCCAACTTGCTACCCACATCTCTAGTGTTGGTCCTCCTATTGCATATGTTGCTCCATAACTTGAATCAACAAAACCATTCCAGTTGTCTGTACACATTAAACTACTTGCACATCTTGAATTTGGGTTTTCTCCTTTTCCATCAGTTCCCACGTGGTCTGAACAATAGTATCCTGTTCCCATGAAAATCTCTGGAAATGAACATTGGTTTTTTTCTTTATTTAATTCTTTATTATGGCCATCATTGCAATAGTATGTTACTTTTGGCTCATCACCTTCCACATCGTTATTATCCCAATAATAACAATATTCATATCCAACATCTGAATTTTTTGTCATGTGTGAATTCGTCTCTGCTGCTGTTTGTAATGCATTACATTTATCCCCATTTACATAGTCTGCTGCTATGATGAATGTTTTGCCATTAGTCTCTGGATATCCATCATCTTCACTACCTACATAAAATACTTTCCAATCATTCTCGTAATTTCCATCTCCATCTAAGTCAATTCCATATTCTACAAAGTCTCCATAATTATCTTCTGTTGGTGTTACTCTTCCTGTTGTGTATTCTTCTATTGAATTATACCATTTCCCGTCTATTTCTACTTTTCCACTTGCTAAGTTTTGTTCTTCGTTTATTTTGTTCTCTGTTTCTGTTTTTGCTTGTTTTGCTGTGTTAAATAATTCTCCTTTTAGTGCAACTGTTATTGTTACTGTTACTAGTATTAGCATTATTATTATTGTTATTACTAATGCTATTAAAGTGATTCCTTTTTGAGAAGTGAGATTTGAGTGTTCCTTCAAAGTATTTTTTGTTTGTGGGTCGCCCTGGGGTGCGACCCCTACAGTGTTTGCATTAAATTTGTTGTTTGTTTCTTTCATTTGTTTTAACATATGTTTCCTCCTTAGTTTTCTTTGGTTTTGTTATAAAGGTTCAAGTATATTTTCAATCTGTAGGGGCGGGCCTTGTGTCCGCCTATATATTGAAAATTCAATATTTTAAAATGATAAATATATTTTTTTGAACCTTTTATCAATTCTTATTTTTATATTTATATGTCACAATTAATTATGTTGAGTTATAAATATATCATGTTTAATTTTATTATAAATATTTTGTTTTTTCTTGTCAATAAGTTTTCCGTTTTGTCATCTATTTTTTATATTTCTGTAATATGTTTGTAATATTTACATTGATATTTTATTTTTATATGGCATAAAAAAATCCTAACCGTTTATATATGAACGATTAGGTTTCTTTATATGTGGGCCATACCCCATTTGGTGGACTTTATTTTCGCCCCCACCCTTAGGCTTTTATATTTTTTATAAAAAATAACTAA